>NZ_CP017057.1:3022500-3251353 GCF_001719165.1 Erythrobacter litoralis | reverse complement strand
CGCCCGAAGGCTGCGCGAAGGACGGATGAACCGACTCAATCTCCACCTCGTATCGGATTCGACCGGCGAAACGCTGGAAATGATCGCCAAGGCCGCGCTCGCCCAGTTCGACGATCCGCATGTCAGTCGCCATTTCTGGCCGATGGTCCGCTCGCGCCAGCATCTCGACCGGATCGTCCCCGAACTCGCCGCCAATCCGGGGCTGGTGCTTTATACGCTCGTCAATGCCGAGAGCCGTGTGCGGCTGGAGGAACATTGCCGCCACCTCGGCCTGCCCGCGGTGGCGGTGCTCGACCAGGTGACCGCCGCGCTCGAAAGCCAGCTCGGGCAGGAGGCGCACGGGCGGCCCGGGCGCCAACATTCGATGGACGAGCACTATTTCAAGCGGGTGGATGCGATCCACTACACGATCGCGCATGACGACGGGGTCGGGTACGAGGAATGGGAGGAGGCCGACATCGTGCTCACGGGCGTGTCGCGCACCTCGAAGACGCCGACCAGCATCTACCTCGCCAATCGCGGCTACAAGGTCGCCAACATTCCGCTGGTGGTCGAAAGCCCTCCCCCCAAGGCGTTGTTCGGCCTGCGCCACCCGCTCGTCGTCGGTCTGACCACTGCGCCCGAGCGTCTGGTGCAGATCCGCCGCAATCGCCTGCTGACGCTGAACGAGACGACCGAGACGAGCTATGTCGACAACGGCCGGGTGAAGGATGAACTGCAATTCGCCCGGCGGATGTTCGCGGATAATGGCTGGCCGGTGATCGACGTCACCCGCCGCTCGATCGAGGAGACCGCTGCGGCGATCATCCGGCTGGTGCAGGACCGCTCGCGCCGCGATCAGCAGATCGGCGGAGTGTCGAAGCCGATATGACGCCGCGCCTGATCCTTGCGTCCAAGTCGGCCTCGCGCCGGGCGATGCTCGATGCCGCGGGCGTCCCCTACGAGGCGATCCCCGCCGATGTCGACGAGCGCGCGGTCGAGGCCTCGCTCGAAGGCGCCGCGCCAGGCGAAGTCGGCGAGGCGCTCGCCGTCGCGAAGGCCGCCGCCCTCGCCAACGCGCACCCGGACGCGCTGGTGCTGGGGAGCGATTCGCTGGTGGTGGTGGGCGGCCGCCGTTTCGACAAGCCCGACAGCCGCGAAGCCGCCGCCGATCACCTGCGCTTCTTCTCGGGCAAGGTGATGGAACTCCACAGCGGCGCGGCAATCCTGCGCGGGGACGGCTGCGAATGGAGCCATGCCGACTGCGCGAGGCTCCATGTGCGCGAATTGTCGTACAGCTTCATCGAGAGCTATCTCGACGCCGAATGGCCCGAAGTCGGCCATTGCGTTGGCGTGTTCCGGATCGAGGCGCTGGGCGTGCAATTGTTCGACCATATCGAAGGCGACCAGTTCACCGTGCTCGGCATGCCGCTCCTCCCCGTGCTTGGCGCGCTGCGCGAACTCGGGGTGGTCGAGACATGAGCCGGCCCTATGTAGAAGTGATCGGCGATCCCATCGCCCAGTCGAAATCGCCCGCTATCCACGGGTTCTGGATCGACCGGCTCGGTCTCGACGCCGATTACCGCGCTGAGCGCGTCACCCAAGACGGCCTTGCCGACTATCTCGAAAGCCGCCGCGTGGACCCCGACTGGCGAGGCTGCAACGTCACCATGCCCCTGAAGCAGGCGATCCTGCCGCTGCTGGACCGGGTCGAGCCGCAGGCGCTCGCCATCGGGGCGGTCAACACTGTCTTTCGCGGGGAAGACGGCGAACTTGCGGGCACGAACACCGATGCGCCGGGCTTTGTCGAACCGATCGCCCCCGTTCTTCGCACACCGCACCTGTTTCGCATGGCGCGCGTCATCGGCACCGGCGGCGCGGCGCGGGCGATCGTCGCTGCGCTGGCGGTCAACGGTTTCACCCTTGTCCTTGCCGGTCGCGACGAGGACAAGGCGCGCCGCATGCTCGAGGATCTCGCCGGCACGGGCGAGCATTACACCGCGCCGCTTGCCCATTTCGCGCAGGCAACTGATTTCGCCTTCGACGACCGCGAAGGCTGCCTCGACCTCGTCGTCAACGCCTCGCCGCTCGGCATGCGCGGCCAGCCACCGCTTGCCTTCGACTGGAGCCACGCCCCGCCGCGCTCGATCGCCTATGACATCGTCACCGACCCGGTCGACACGCCCTTTCTCGAATCCGCGCGCGAGCGCGGCCACGCCACGATCAGCGGGCTTTCCATGCTGGTCGGCCAGGCCGCTGCCGCCTTCGAGATCTTCTTCGGACAATCCCCGCCGCGCGATGCCGACGGCGAACTGATGGACCTTCTTCGCCAATGACCGCTGACAACCCTTCCCGCCCGCCCCTGATGCTCGGCCTCACCGGCTCGATCGGCATGGGCAAATCGACCGTCGCCACCATGTTCGCCGAAGCGGGCGTGCCCGTCTTCGACGCCGATGCCGAGGTCCGCGCGATGCAGGGCCCGGGCGGCGAACTGGTCGCACGGATCGAGGAGGCCTTTCCGGGCTCGACCGGCCCGGAAGGCGTCATCCGCGAGGCGCTGGGCGCGCAGGTCTTCGGCGACCAGGACAAGCTGAAGAAGCTCGAAGCCATCGTCCACCCGGCAGTCGGCAACAGGCGGGCGCAGTTCCACGCCGACAACGCCAAGGCCGAAATGGTCCTGTTCGACATCCCGCTCCTGTTCGAGCGCGGGGGGGAGAACGCCTTCGACGCGGTGATCGTGGTCTCCGCCCCGGCCGAAATGCAGCGCGAGCGGGTGCTGGCCCGGCCCGGCATGACGCCCGAGAAATTCGAGGACATCCTCAAGCTGCAGGTCCCCGACGCCGAAAAGCGCGCGCGCGCGATGCATGTCATCGATACCGGCACCACCCTCGAGGAAACCCGGGCGCAGGTAGAAAGGCTGATCGGCGAATTGAAGGCTTCGCGGGGATAGCGCCGATCGGGGCTGCGTCTTCCCCTTGCGCATCGCGCCGCTTGGGTGGATAAATCGCGAAATGCAGCCCGATCCCAGCCGCGAAATCGTCTTCGACACCGAAACCACCGGGCTCGATCCCACGACCGGCGACCGGATGGTGGAGATCGGCTGCGTCGAGATGATCGGCCGGGTGCCCACCGGCGCTACTTTCCACGCCTATTACAACCCCGAACGCGACATGCCGATCGAGGCGGAACGGGTCCACGGCCTGTCCTCCGCCTTCCTGTCGTCAAAGTCGCTGTTCCGCGACAGCGTCGATGAATTGCTCGAATTTCTCGGCGATTCGCCGCTGGTCGCGCATAATGCCGGCTTCGATTTCGGCTTTCTCAATGCCGAACTCGCCCTGATCGGGCGCGAAGCCATCGCCATGGAACGCATGGTCGACACGGTCGCCATCGCGCGCAAGCGGCATCCGGGCGCGAAGAATTCGCTCGATGCGCTCTGCACGCGCTATGGCATCGATCGCAGCCACCGGGTCAAGCATGGCGCGCTGCTCGACGCCGAATTGCTGGCGCAGGTCTATATCGAACTGACCGGCGGGCGGCAGATCGGGCTGGAGCTGGCGGCGGAGGTTTCGACGACCACCGTGGCGCGCGGCATCGCTCCCGGATCCGTCGTGCCGCGCGCGACCGACCGCCCTCGGCGCGAACCGCGCCCGCACGCACCGAGCGCGGCCGAACTCGAACGCCACCGCGCTTTCATCGAAGGGATCGAGAACGCCATCTGGGCGCGCTGACCCCGTCACAAGGTTTCCGAGCAAGGAGGACCGAAGCCCATGGATATCCGCATTTCCGGCCACCAGGTCGACACCGGCGCGGCCCTGCAGGAACACGCGACCGAACGATTGGGCGCCATCGTCGACAAGTATTTCGACCGCGCCCTGTCGAGCCACGTGACCTTCGGCAAGGCGCCCGCCGGCAGCTTCACCTGCGACATCGTCACCCATGTGACGCAGGGCCTGATCCTCAAGGCCCAGGGTTCTGCGGGCGATGCCCATGTCGCGCTCGACGAAGCGGCGGCCCGGATCGAAAAGCAGCTGCGCCGCTACAAGCGCCGCCTCACCGACCGCCACGAACGCGCGCAACAGGTCCGTGCCGAGGAAGAAGCCGCCTACACCATCTTCGCCGCCGAAGAAGGCGAGGAAGAAATCGCCGCCGAAGCCCCGCCGGTCATTGCCGAAACGCGGGTCGATATCCCGACCGGTACCGTGGCCGATGCGGTCATGATGCTCGACCTGCGCGACACCCCGGCGCTGTTCTTCAAAAATGCTGGCACGGGGAGGCATAATATGGTTTATCGCCGCTCGGACGGGTCGATCGGCTGGGTCGAACCGCGTTAGGACCTTGCCAAGCTTCGCCCCATGCAGGACAGGGCGAACGAAAGGTCCAGTTCGCTCAGGCACTTGGCCCCGATCCCGCTTTCCGGGGTCCGCCTTTCGCGACGGGACAGTCTGCCCCTACGGGCTTTCTTGATCGGAAACCGGTATAGTCATGGATATCAACATCACCATCGTGCCCGAAGCGGTCCGGCTCGCACGGGTGGAGACCAAGGCGCAGGTGCTCGCGGTGCTGTCGGCCTGCCTCGCCGAGGTCTATGACCTCGACGTGAGCGAAGTGCTCGAAGGGCTCGAAACGCGCGAGGCACTGGGCAGCACCGGTTTCGGGCGTGGCATTGCGATCCCGCATTGCCGCGATTCCAGCGTGCGCAAGCCGACTCTCGCCGTTTTCAAGCTTGAACATCCGGTCGATTTTGCCGCCGCCGACGCCCAGCCCGTTTCGCTGGTCTTCGGCCTCGTCTCGCCCGAGAATGCCGGGGCGACCCATCTCCACGCGCTCGCGGCGATCTCGCGGCTGATGCGCGACGAATCGAAGCTGCAGGCGCTCGCCGACGCGCCCGATGCCGAAGCGCTCTATGCGGTGCTCACCAACCAGTTCCTGCGCGATGCTGCCTGAGGCCCGCGCGGTTCGCGGGTGACAGCGCCATGAACGATGCCGGATCGCACGATCGCAGTAGCGCCGAGACGCATCACCGCGCGCTCGAGCGGCTCTATGCCTCCGCCCCGATCAATGCGAAATTCGATTCCAAGCTCGAAATCCTGGGCGAAGGGCGCTCGCGGCTGGTCTTCACCGTCGGCGAGGATGTCTACCATGCCGCGGGGGCTGCGCATGGGACGATCTATTTCAAGATGCTCGACGATGCGGCCTTCTATGCCGCCAACACGCTCGCGACCGACCGTTTCCTGCTGACGACCAGCTTCAACCTCCATTTCACCAAGCCCGTGCGCGCCGGCCGGGTCGTCGCGGAAGGCCGCTGGGTGAGCGGGCGGCGCCGGGTCTTCGTCGCCGAATCCCGGCTGGTCGACCAAGAGGGCGACGAGATCGGGCGCGGCACGGGCACTTTCATGCGCTCGCGCATCGCGCTTTCCAGCCTGCCCGGATATGTCGAGGGCAGCAGCGAGTGAGCGCGCGCCTCCCAGCGCATGTCGAAGTCGGCGCGATCCTGCGCATGGCCGAGGCCGAGGGCGGCATGGGAACGGTCCTGGCGAAGGGTGAGCGCGATGCCGGAAGCGTGCTCGTCGTCATCATGCGGCGGGGCGAGAACGCCGGATTGCACGAACGCATGCCCGGGCTCGATTTCGCGCGCCGCTATACGCTTACCCGAAAAGAGGACCCGGAGGATAAACAGGCGTTTACCGAATATCTTGACCGTCGCACTCGGCAGGATCCCGACACCTGGATCGTCGAAGTCGATGTCGACGACCCGGAAAAGTTCGCGACGCTTTTGCCGGAATAGGTTGACTTGGTTTCAAATGAGACTATTTGGCCGCGAGCTTCACGGTGCGCAGGCCGGGACGCGGGCAATTCGGTCCGCTGATCGGCACGCAGACGGGGAGCCGCCGGCAGGCACCACGAACCACCCCTCTCACTTCGCGAAACACTCGCAACGGGTTCAGCCTGCGTCGGAGCGCGCTCACCGCCAAGTACGAAGAGACAATGGGTCGCAAGACTTACTCCCTGAGCGCCGTCGCCATTGCCGCGGCGGCCACCCTTAGCTTCTCGAGCGCCGACGGCGCCGAGGCGTTCGCACAGGTTTTCGAGGCCGAAGCACAAGCGGCCGACACGCAGCCGGTCGAAACGGCCGAAGACAGCGTGGAAATCGTCCCGCAGGACACGGTGTTCATCTCCGAGGAAGTGGTCCAGCCGCTGCCGGGAGAAGGCGACGCGGGCGAAACCCCCGCCTCCGATGTCACCGCTGCTGCATCCCTTACCGAACTCGTTTCGCTGATCCCGGACGAAGATCGCATGAGCGAGGAAATGACCTGCCTTGCAGGCGCGGTCTATTTCGAATCCCGCGGCGAACCGCTCGCGGGCCAGCTCGCGGTGGCGCAGGTCGTCATCAACCGCGCCGAGGACAGCCGCTTTCCCGCGAGCTATTGCGGCGTCGTCTATCAGCGCGCGCAATTCTCCTTCGTGAAGAACGGCCGCATGCCCCGGATCCGCACCCACACCGAAGCCTGGCAGCGCGCCAAAGCGATCGCCCGCATCGCGCATGGCGGGATGTGGGACAGCCCGGCGGGCGACGCGGTGTTCTTCCACGCCAATTACGTCCGCCCGAAATGGAGCTACCGCAAGCAGCGGCTCGCCCAGATCGACACGCATATCTTTTACAGGTGATCCTCGCTCATGCGACCTGACGGTCGCATCGCTGCAGGCGGCCGCCTGGCCTTGCGGGCTCCCCACCGGGGGAGCCCGTTTTGCTTTGGTGCGGCTCGGTCCCGCAGGGACTGCAAGGCTGCTCGCAGCCGCTCGCGCGAAGCGCGAAACGGCGGTAAGGATTACAAGGAAAGCTCCAGCCATACCGGCGCATGGTCGCTCGCCTTTTCGCGGCCGCGATGCGCCTTGTCGACGCCGACGGCGCGCATCCGGTCGGCGCATTCGGGCGAGAGCAGGATGTGGTCGATGCGAAAGCCGTGGTCACGCTGCCACGCGCCGGCCTGGTAATCCCAATAGGTCCACACGCCGCCACGCGGATTGAGGGTGCGCACCGCATCGGTCCAGCCATCGCCGAGCAGCCGCGCATAGGCGCCGCGCGATTCGGGCTGCATCAGGGCATCGTTCGCCATCGCCCTGACTGAAAAGACATCGTCATCTTCGGGAATGACGTTGAAATCGCCGAGCACCACGGCGGGCACTTCCTCGGCCCAGATCGCGGCCATGCGCGTGCGCAGGGCGGCCATCCAGGCGAGCTTGTAGTTGAATTTCGGGCCCGGATGCGGATTGCCGTTGGGAAGGTAGAGGCACGCGACGCGCACGGTGCCGTCCGGCCCTGTCGCGTCGACCTCGAGATAGCGCGCTTGTTCGCCCTCGCCCTCTTTCGGCCCTTCAATGCCGAGGCCCCGCTGGATCTCCTTCGGCGGCTCGAAACCGGCCTTGCCGTCGGTCAGCACCGCGACCCCGTTGAACGCCTTCTGCCCGTGCGTGAGGACATGGTAGCCGAGCGCCTCGATCTCGTTGCCCGGGAAGGTCTCGTCCTGGCTCTTGATCTCCTGCAGGCAGGCGACCGATGGCCGCGTTTCGGCGAGCCATTCCAGAAGCCGCGGCAGGCGCGCCTTGATGCCGTTGATGTTGAAAGTGGCGATTTTCATGGGGCGCGTGATGCCCCGAAGAGCGCGCCCTGTCTAATCCAAAACCCGAAAGTTCAATTCAGATCCCGAAGCTCGAACCGCAGCCGCAGCCGGCCGCCGCGTTCGGATTTTCGACCCGGAAGGCCGCTCCGCCCAGGGATTCGACGAAATCGACCACGCTGCCTTCGACAAGATCGAGGCTGACCGGGTCGACCACCAGCTTGACCCCGTCGGTCTCGCTCACCGCATCGTCGCCCTCGGCCCCCTCGGCGAGGTCGAACTTGTACTGGAAGCCGGAACAGCCGCCGCCTTCTACCGAAAGCCTGAGGATCGCAGGCTTGGTCTGCTTTTCGGCGATCAGCGCGACTCGCTTGGCCGCTGCGGGGGTCAGGGTGAGGGTCTGGGTCATGGTCTTTCCGAAATAGGGCGCCTTGGCGGCATGCTCAAGATGCACCGCGTCAGGTCTGGATATAGGAACGCAGCGCTTCGGCCTCGTGCTTGACCTCCTCGATCTTCGATTTGACGAGATCGCCGATCGAGATGAAGGCGACGAGCCTGCCCTTTTCGACCACCGGGAAATGGCGGAAACGACGGCGGGTCATCATCGACAGCGCCTCGTCCACGCTGGTCGAGGGTTCGACCGTCACGGCGGGCGAAGTCATGATCTCCCTGACGGCCAGGTCCATGCAATCCCGGCCCTTTTCCGCCAGCCGGTAGATCACGTCGCGTTCAGATACGATCCCCGCGACACGCCCCTGGCGCATCACCGGAAGCGCCCCGATGCGCTGCCCGGCGAGCACCTGCACGGCCTCTGAAACCGGGGTCGATACGTCGCACGATACAATGTCCTCGGGCCTTCGTCCGGCGATGATCTTGGCAATTGTCATGTTCGACTCCTCTCTCCGCGAAGCAAAATGCCACTCTTGGCCGCGAAAGGCGAATCCGAAGCCTGCCGCGCAAACGTCTCCCGTCCGCGCGCTTCGATTGCAATGCGACGCGATAGGCCCCATTGAAGGGCGATGGCCGATAAGTCCCCGCTCGATAACCCTGAAAACGCCGCTCACGCCTGGGCGCGATACCGCCAGATCATGAAGCTGCTGATGGCGGTCACCGTCGCGACGGTCGCGCTCGCGCTCGGCCTGCTCTACGCCTTCAACGGCATGGTTTCGGTGCATTATTTCATCGCGGTCGCGCTCGGCATCGCTTTCACCATGCTGCTGTCGGGCGGGCTGATGGGCCTTGCCTTTCTGTCCAACGGGACGGGGCACGACGAAGCGGTCGACAATCGCCTGCCCGATGCCGACGAACTGTTCGGCCGCCGGGACCGCGACTGAACCGTCAGTCCTCGCCCAGCGGGCTGAGGCGATATTCCTCGACCGGAACGCCGCCGACGAGATGTTCGTCGATGATCCGCTCGAGCGCTTG
This sequence comes from Erythrobacter litoralis, assembly GCF_001719165.1. Classification (NCBI taxonomy): domain Bacteria; kingdom Pseudomonadati; phylum Pseudomonadota; class Alphaproteobacteria; order Sphingomonadales; family Erythrobacteraceae; genus Erythrobacter; species Erythrobacter litoralis. The sequence continues at coordinate 3,242,333 of NZ_CP017057.1, read as the reverse complement.
CGGCATGCACGAATGGTACCACACGCCATCCGGCCACACGACCGCGATCGGGCCCTTGCCGCAGATCTGGAGGCAGTCGGCCTTGGTCCGCTGCACGCCTCCCCCTGCGCCTTTTGGATGGTCGGCGGTGCGCCTCGGCCCGACCAGCCCGCGCTCCTTCAGCCGCGTCTTGAGAAAGGCCCACGCGGCCTCGCCCTCCTCGCGCGAGCAGCATTTCGCCTTGTCCGACAGCGCGCACAGGAAGATGTGCCGCTCGACCGGGGCGCTGTCGGGGCGGGCGGGCGCGCTTTCGTAATGCCGCGCGAGCGAGGATCGGGCCGAAAGAAGCTCGTTATCGCTCATTGCGCGCCCTTTTCCTCCGCAAGCCAGCGATCGAGCCACGCGAACACGGTTTCGTGCCATTGCAGCGAGTTCTCGGCGCCCAGCACCCAGTGGTTCTCGTCCGGGAAGACGAGAAGCTGCGCGGGGATGCCCCGTTCCTGCAATGCCGTGAAGCTCTGCAGGCCCTGCGTGTAGGGGACGCGGAAATCCTTCTCGCCGGTCACGACCAGCATGGGGGTCTTCCAGTTGTCGAGGTAATTGGCCGGGTTCCAGCGTTCGTAGGTCTCGCGCGCCTCGGAATAGGAGCCGCCGAAATCCCAGCGCGGAAACCACAATTCCTCGGTCGAATAATAGAAGCTGCGCATATCGAACAGGCCGTCATGCTGGACCAGGCAGTCGAACCGGTCCGGCCAGTTCCCCGCGATCCAGTTCATCATGTACCCGCCATAGCTCGCCCCCATCGCGCAGGCGCGGCTGCCGTCGATCTGGCTGTCGAGCTCGAGCGCGGCGGCGAGGCCTTTTCGCAGGTCCTCCAATGGCTTTCCGCCCCAGTCGCGGTTGATCGCGTCCATGAAATCCTGCCCGTATCCCGCGCTTCCGTGGAAATCGACCGAGATCACGGCATAGCCCTGGCTCGCCAGAACGCGCGGGTTCCAGCGCGATGACCACGCATCGTTGAACGTCCCCTGCGGCCCGCCATGGACATAGAGGATCGCCGGGATCGGACCCTGCTGGTCCTCGAGCCGGGTGACCTGGCCCCACACCGTGTCGCCTCCCGCGCCTTCGAAACGGAAGCGGGTCGTCTCGATCGAAGCCAACTCGCCCATGCGGCTCGTCACCACGTCGGTGAGCGGCCGCGCCTTGCCGAGCGCGTCCGAACGATAGAGCTCTGCAGGAACTCCGATCGAATCGCGGGTGAACAGCAGGCCGCCATCGGCAAGCGGGGTGAGGCCGCCGATATGCGCCTCGTTCCCGGCGATCAGGTCGAGTTCTTGCACCTCGCCGCTTTCAGGATCGATCCGGAACGCCGGAACGTCGAGCGTGTCGGCAGCGGTCGCGATGAGGTAGCTGCCGTCCGCGCTCCATGTAAGCGAGCCGAAGGAGAGGTCGGTGTCCTGCGTCAGCGCGCGTGTCCGGCCGGTTTCGAGATCGCGCAACTGCAACACGAGCCGGTCGGATTCGTAACCGGGCCGCGCCATGGCGAGATATGCGAGATAGCGCCCATCGGGCGAAGGCGCAGGCGCGGTATCGGTCGCTTCATTGGCCGCCGTGAGTTCGACCGGCGCTGCACCCGAAAGATCGTTCCACCAGATATCGAGGTCGGTCGAGGCGGGCTCGTCCGCACCGGACTCCCGCACGACGAAATAGACACCCGATCCGTCAGGCGCCCAGGCAATGTCCTCACCCCCGCCGAAAGGCATGGTCGGCGTGTTGCCGGTTACGCCTTCGGCCGGGTCATGCCCATCGATGGGAAGCGGATCGCCGACGACCGTGCCGTCCTCCATCCCGAAGACGAAGACGCGGTTAAATACGCCGGGGCGCAGCCAGCGGTCCCAGTGGCGGTAGAAACCCGCATCGCCTTCGTAGAGCCGCCCGCTGCCAACAGCGCTTCCGCTCTCCTTGCAGCCGAACACGGCGCAATCGCGCGCGATTTCGCTCCACAGCGCGACGGCATTGCCGGCGGGCGAGAGCTTGAAGCCGTGAATGTTGGTTCCCTCGATGTCGGCGACCGGCATCGGCCCTGTCACCTTGCCGCTCGGCTCGAGCGCGGCCCGCCACAGCCGCGTGCGCTTTGCGCGGCTGTCGTCGGGATGTTCATCGCTCAGGAAATAGAGAAAATCGTCCGGCCCGATGGCAAGGCTGTGCGCGCTGATGCCGAAATCGAATTCGAACGGTTCGGCTCCCCGGGCCGCGAGGTCGAGTATATAGTGCCTGCGCGAGCGCTCCAGCGTTTCGGGATCGGTGACAGTCACGGAATAGACGGCAAATCGGTCCATTGCGACGATCGGCGCGCCGAGGCGCGGCATGGTGACGAGATCGCGCGCGCTCATCGCGGGCGCCTCGACACCCGGTACGCGGCGCGCGGTTTCCTCGTGATCGTCCGCGGCGAGCGGGGGGCTTGCGAGAAGGGCGAAGGACGCGGCGAACACGCCGGTCAGGCTGGTGGCTCTCATGAAGGCGGCTGTTAGCGCGTCGCCCCCCGCGATTCCAGCGAAAGCCGCGCGGTCCCACGCGGCCCCTGAGATCAGCGCCGCTTGCCGGCGATCCGCGCGATTTCGGCCTGGACCATCTTTTCGACCATGCCCGGCAGGTTTTCGTCGAGCCACTGCGCGAGCATGGGGCGCAGCATTTCGCGCACCAGCCCTTCGAGGGAGGTCTCGCCCGAGCGAACGATCTGGGGGCGCGCGCCCGGTTCGGCCAGCATGGCGAGAGCGGCGAGGTTTTCCTGCATCGCGCCGCGCACGTTCTCGGCGATCAGCGGCGCATCGTCATCTTGCGCTTCGGCGGTCTCCGGCCCGTTCTCATCGGCGAAATCCATCTCGGACAGGTCGAGCACCTCATCGGTCTCTTCGAGCTGTTCCTGCGCCCGCGCTTCGGCGTTCTCGGCCTCCGCCTCGCGGCGGCGGCGCGCTTCGAGTGCATCCTCGCGATTGTCTCGCGCGATCACTTTCTTGATCGATTCCAGGATTTCCTCGACCGACGCTTCACCACTATCCGCCATTTTCGCCTCGACATTAGAGCCCCTGCGGGAGCGACCGACCGATGCGCCGATTCCCGAATCGGGACGGATCAACGCTCTCCGGACTCCAGCACGGGGCCGAATGTCGCTTCGGGAGCGGGAATGTCAACGGTTCGGGTCGATTCCGGTTCAGGTTCGGGATCGCGGTCCCAGTCCCAGATCCGGCCCCGAACGCGCTCGTAATTGAGTGTCGGGTCGTAAAGCGGCCCGCCCGTGTCGAGATTGAGGTCGCGCGCCTCGGCCTTGCCCATGGTGGCAAGCAGGGTGAAACCCGCGACATAGGCGTTGCGCCGCGCGGTGACGAGCTGCGAGCGGGCGGAGACGAGTTCCTGTTCGGCATTGAGCACGTCGAGAATCGTCCGGTTGCCGATCGAATTTTCCGCGCGCACCCCCTCGAGGCTCAGTTCGGCGGCCTCGACCGCGGTCTTCGAGCTTTCGATCACGGCGAGCGAGGCCTGCCAGCTAGCATAGGCGGCGCGGGTCTGCGAGATCACGTTGCGTTCGGTCTGAATGACCTGTTCGAGCGCGGCGCTTTCCCGCGCCCCCGCCTGTCGCTGGCGCGCGGCCGGGACGCCGCCCTGGAAGAGCGGGATGGTGACGCGCACGCCGGCATTGGCGGTCGTTTCGCGCTGGACGAAATTGGCCGCGATCGGGCCGCCCAGCGTGCCGTAGAAATCGGAATAGTCGCCGTTCGCGAACAGCGCCACGGTCGGCAGGCGGCCCGATCCGGCGACCTCGGTGTCGAATCCCGCCGCCTCGGCCCGCTGGCGCGCGGCGATGAGGTCGGGATTGTTCTCCAGCGCCGTGACCACCGCCGTACCGACATTGTCGGGGAGGTTCGGCAAGGGCGGCGGGGCCTGCAGGTTCCCGGGTGCCTTGCCGACCAGTTCGATATAGGTCTCGCGCGCGGAGACGAGATTGGCGAGCGCATTGCGAAGGTCACCCTGCGCCAGCGCAAGGCGGCTTTCGGCCTGCGCCACGTCGGTCAGAGTGGTGTCGCCGATCTCGAACCGGTCGCGCGTCGCCTGCATCGTCACGTCGAGCACTTCGACCTGGTTCGCGGCAAGCCCGGCGAGCGCCTCGGTCCGCAGCACGTCCATGTAGGCGGCGACGGTCTGGCTGAAAAGCGCGCTTTCGGCGCCCCGCAGGTCGGCCTGTCCGGCCTCGACCCGCTCCTCGGCGGCGCGGGTCGAATTGCGGATCCGCCCGCCCTGGTAGATCGGCACCTGGAGCTGGGCATTGACGCCGAGATTGCGTTCCGGCGCCGTGAAGGCGTTGGCCGACTGGCGAATGAATTCGATATGCGTTGCGGTGACGTTGAGGTTGGGCAGGCCCTGCCCGCGCTGGATCGGCACCTCTTCATCGGTCGCGCGCTGGTTCGCCCGCGCGCCCGCCAGCGTCGGGTTGGTGTTGTAGGCCGCCGCCAGCGCCTCGCGCAGCGTGTCGGCCTGAGCCGGCGCCGCCGCCAGCCCGCCGGCGAAAGCGGCAAGGCAGGTGGCGCGCCGCAGCGCGCGCCGCAGCGGGAGGGCACGGGGGCGGTTCACGGGAAGGACCAGCCCTTCGGCTTGGCGAAAGCGGGGAGGACCGGGATGCCCAGATCCTCGAGCGGCATAAAGGCGACGCGTCCGGCGATCTTGCGGCCGGAAGCAAGCCGGGTGACGCCGCGCAGGACGAGCCCGCCGACCACGCGGCCCCCGTCGGCGACGCGCTCGGCAAGGCTGCCTGGAAGCTGCCCGATCGCGCCGTCGATGAGGACGAGCGTGAAATCGCCTTCGCCTTCGACCTTGCCCGCGGCCGCATCGGTGGGCTGCGTCACCGCGAGCGAGCCGACCAGCGGGCGCACCAGTTCGGCGAGATATCCGGTCCCGTTCTCGACCACCAGCACGCGGTCGTCCCGGCGTGCGGCGGCTTCGACCAGTAGCTTGCCGTAGAACAGCGGGGCGGCCATCGCCTCTCCATCGCCCAGCGGAATCGAGCGATCGATATAGGCGATCGGTGCCTTGTCCGCAGGGAGGAAATCCTCCCGCGGGACGTCGCGCATCCGCTCCAGCGTGGTTTCGTCGTTCACACCGCTCGTGCGCAGCTGGCTTTTGATCATGACGCGGCGCGCTTCGGTGGTATCGGCTGTGTTCATCGCGCCCGCCTTCGCCTCCTCGGCCTCAAGGGTTCCAGTATTGCTCATTTTCACTCCGAAAGCTGTATTAGGTACGCAATACAGCGCGTCAAGATGTCTCGCCCAGCCCCTAGACCGCGCCGGGCCGGGATTAAAGAGCCTTCGCGGGCGAAAGCGTTCACGCCAGGCCGGACCGACATGCAAGAGCGGTCTTGCCAGCGCCCGCAGGCGAGTGCTTAGGGGGGCCGCGAATTCGCAAGGGATCATTTTCGACTTACACAGGGATGGCTTCGATGAGTGACATGAACGGCGCGGGCGACAAGGTGCGGATCGAGACCGATTCGCTGGGCGAGGTCAGCGTCCCGGCCGACGCGCACTGGGGCGCGCAGACCCAGCGCAGCCTCGCCAATTTCGCGATCGGGACCGAGACCATGCCCGCTCCGCTGGTGAGGGCGCTGGGCATCCAGAAGCTGTCGGCAGCCCGCGCCAACATGGAACTGGGCGTGCTCGATGCGAAGCTGGGCGAGGCGATCGTGACCGCCGCGCGCGAGGTGATCGACGGCACGCTAGCGGCGCAGTTTCCGCTTTCCGTGTGGCAGACCGGCTCGGGCACGCAGTCGAACATGAACGCCAACGAGGTGATCGCGAGCCGTGCGAACGAGATCCTGACCGGCACGCATGGCGGCAAGGACCCGGTCCATCCCAATGACCATTGCAACATGGGGCAGAGCTCGAACGACACCTTTCCCACCGCCATGCACATCGCGGCGGCGTCGGAGACGATCGAACGCCTGATCCCCGCGCTGAAGCATCTCCACGGCGCGCTCGATGACAAGGCGACGGCCTTTGCCGACATCGTCAAGATCGGCCGCACCCACCTGCAGGACGCGACCCCGCTGACGCTCGGCCAGGAATTCTCCGGCTATGCCAAGCAGGTGGAATATTCGATCCTGCGGCTCGAAAACGCCCTGCCGCGCGTGCTCGAACTGGCGCAGGGCGGCACCGCGGTCGGCACCGGCATCAATTCCAAGGTGGGCTTCGCGGAAGCCTTCGCCGCCAAGGTCGCCGAGGAAACGGGCCACGATTTCGTCACCGCCGCCAACAAGTTCGAGGCATTGGCCGCGCATGATGCGCTGGTCGAACTGTCGGGCGCGCTCAATTCGGTCGCGGTCAGCCTGATGAAGATCGCCAACGACATCCGCCTGCTGGGCTCCGGCCCGCGCTGCGGCCTCGGCGAGATCGCGCTGCCCGCGAACGAGCCGGGCTCCTCGATCATGCCGGGCAAGGTCAATCCGACCCAGTGCGAGGCCCTGACCATGGTCTGTTCGCAGGTCATGGGCAATCACACCACCGTCAGCATCGCGGGATCGAACGGGCATCTCGAACTCAACGTGTTCAAGCCCGTCATGATCTACAACGTGCTGCAATCGATCCGCCTGCTGGCCGACAGCGCGAACAGCTTCACCGACAATTGCGTCAGCGGGATCGAGGCGAACGAGGACCGCATCGCCAAGCTGCTCAATGAAAGCCTGATGCTGGTCACCGCATTGAACCCGCATATCGGATACGACAACGCGGCTCGGATCGCGAAGAAGGCCCATGCGGACGGGACGACCCTAAAGGAGGCCGGGCTCGAGCTGGGACTCTTGACCGAAGACCAGTTCGCCGAGTGGATCGTGCCGGCCGACATGATCAAGCCGCGCGCCTGACCCGGCGCGGTGGACGAAAGCAATAGGAGGGGCCGGGGAGAGGCCTCTCCTTCCTTGCTCCCACATGAACGGCTTTCGACCAATGCGCCATCCTGTCCGACGACCGAGCGCGCGGGCAATGGCGCATGCCCGCCCGCGTCGCTATGTCGCAGGAAAGCCATGGCCTCGTTGCTGAACCCTGTCGGCGCCGAAAGCGCCCCCAAGACCCCCGCCCGCAAGGAGCCGGTGAGCGTGCCCTTCCGCACGGTCCTCGTCTCGATGATCGTGCTGTGGGCGACCTATTTCGTGCTCATCACCGCGCGCAGCCTGGTGATGGATTTCGATTTCCAGTTCGAAATGGCCTGGCGCCGCCTGATCGTCACCGCGCTCGGCATCGGCTTCACGGTGGTTCTGTGGTTCGTGCTGCGCCTGTTCGACCAGCGCGCGCTGTGGGTGAAGATCTCCGCCGCGCTCGTCTTCGCGTTTCCGGTGGCGATCGCGATCGGGCATGTGAACCAGTTGCTGTTCGAGGATATCCAGGCCGCGCAGGAAGCCGAATATGCGCGCAAGAACAACCTCAACCTGCGCCGCGACGAATCGGGAAATCTCCTCGTCGACGTGCCCGTCCGGCGGATCAGCCCGGCCGACCCCGGCCAGGATGAGGGTGAGGAAGTCGTCGAATCCGAAAGCGTCATCATCGCTCCGGCCGAGACGAGCGCGGATTTCTGGCGCAAGCTGCTTGATATCGCGCTGGGGCGCTATTTCCTGCTGCTCGCCTGGGCCTCGACCTATTTCGCCCTGCTTGCCGGATTCCAGGCGCGTGCGGCCGAGCGGCGCGAACAGCAGTTCAGGAACGCTGCCAAGGCCGCCGAACTGCGCAGCCTGCGCTACCAGGTTAACCCGCATTTCCTGTTCAACACGCTGAATTCGCTGTCCGCCCTGGTGATGACGGGCAAGCCCGACCGGGCCGAACGGATGATCCAGACGATCAGTCGTTTCTATCGCCATTCCCTCGCCGATGAGCCGACCAGCGACGTGCCGCTCAAGGACGAATTCGATCTCCAGCAGCTTTATCTCGACATCGAGGCGGTGCGCTTTCCCGAACGGCTGGTCTGCGTCTTTGACCTGCCCGAAGACCTCGCCGAAGCGCGCGTTCCGGGCATGATCCTGCAGCCGCTGGTTGAGAATTCGGTCAAGTATGCCGTCTCCGCCGTTTCGCGAAAGGTCACGATCACGGTCGCCGCGCGCGAGGAATTCGACCGGCTGGTGATTACCGTGAGCGATGACGGGCCGGGCGTTCCCGATGAAATGCTGCACGGTTTCGGCATCGGGCTCGCCAATGTGCGCGACCGGCTCGAAGCGCGCTTCGGGCCCGATATCGGCTTTTCATCGGCCCCGGTTCCGGGGGGATATCGTACCGAGATCCGAATCCCCCTCTCCCGCCCCGCTTCCGCGCGGGCGCGCCGCAAGGTATGAGAAGCCGGGAGACCAGCATGTCCGAGAGTGATTCCGAGAACAACGCGCTCAGAACCCTGATCGTCGATGACGAGCCGCTCGCGGTCGAGCGAATCCAGGTGATCTGCGCCGAAATCTCCGCGATCCGCGTCGTTGGCACAGCAAGCGATGGCGCTGCCGCCCTGCGGCTTGCCGAGAAGCTGACCCCCGACCTGGTCCTGCTCGACATGACCATGCCCGAACTCGACGGGCTCGGCGTCGCGCGCAAATTCGCTGAGAGCGACAGCCCGCCTGCGGTCATCTTCGTCACCGCGCACGATCATTTCGCGGTCGAGGCATTCGATCTCGAGGCGATCGACTACGTGCTCAAGCCCGTCGCCGCCGACCGGCTCGAACGCGCGATCGACCGCGCCGTCGCGCGCCGCGCCGAACAGGGCGGGGGCCGGAACAGGCAGGCCAGCCAGTGGCTCGAGGAATTGTGGGTCCCGCACCGTTCGGAATTGCTCCGGATCGATGTCGAGGAAGTCCATCGGATCGATGCCGAACGCGATTACGTCCGGCTTCATGTCGGCGACCCGGTCGAGGACGGCGAGGCGTCGCGCTCCTACCTGCTGCTGCAGACGATCGCCGGACTGGAAGCGCGGCTCGATCCTGACAAGTTCATCCGCATCCACCGCTCGACCATCCTCAAGCGCGAAAATATCCGCGGGCTGCGCCATGACGGGCTCGGCGTGTGGTCGGCCGAATTGCTCAGCGGCGAAGCGCTCAGGATCGGGCGGACCTATCTGTCCAAGGTCAAGGCGATGGCGGGGCGCTGAGCGCGCTGCCGGCGCGGGCGGGTCTGCGGCGGACCCTATCGTTCAGACCACGCACAAGAAACGGCCCGAACCCCAGGGACTGGAAGGGTTCGGGCCGCCAGGTGCTGTCCCGCATGATGGCGCGGGGCAGGTCGTGTGCGCCGGTCAGCCGCCGCGGCGCTGCTTTTCGACATAAGCCGCGACCTGCTGCTTGGCGCTGGCCTTCGCCTTTTCGTAGCAATCCGTGGCAGCCTGCGACTGGATCCGGGTCCCGGTGCGCTTGCGGTCGAACTGGCACACGTCGCGCGCGGCGCGTTCGATCCGCCGGTCGAGCATTTCCTGCCCTTCGGGGGTGTCGAGATCGATCCCGGCGAGGCTCACATTCATCGTGTTGCGCTCGGCGGGGCCAGCGGCGAGCGCCGGGCTGGCGGTGAAGGCGAGGCCGATGGCGGCGGCGGTGATGGCGAAAGTCTTCATGGCAATTCTCCTCATGGCAGGGCCGGCCGGGGGTTGGGGGAGCTCCTTGGGGCTGGAGCCTTCGGGGTTCGCCGTGCCCTGCTGTCTTAGGGTGGTAAGGCAGCGCGCCGAGTCGCTCCATCGCGTCTCGACGAAAACGCCCGTAATCGTCGATGGAAGGCCTTTGCCCCCGACCAATGCTGCGGCGGCCACGACAAATGGCACTTTCCAGCCGACCGGCGTCTGCGCCATAAGCGGCCCATGTGGTTCGGCATCCTCGTCATCTTCTGCCTCGGAATCGGCAATTTCGCGCTCCATCGCGCAGTGCTCGAAAGCGGGCACCCGCTGATCGGGCAGATCCCGCGCCAGGTCGGCTGGCTCGGGCGGAGGCTCACCCTTGTCGCCGAATTCACGGTCCTGCTCGTGGCGATGCTGCTGACGGCGAATGGCTGGCCTGCGCTCGCCTGGGCCTATGGCGCCTACAGCGCCCTCAATGGCCTTGCCGCGTGGCTGATCCTGACCGGCCGGGTGTGAGGGTCCAGGCCGGTTGCATCGCGCCTGCCGCAGCGGCCATGATGGGGAAGCCATGACGACGACGCTCTTCCATGTCAGCGACATCCATTTCGGGGCCGAGAACCGAGCCGCGCTCGCCGCGGTGGAGGAGGCTGTCGCGCGTGAGCATCCGGACGCGCTGGTCTGCACCGGGGACCTCACCCAGCGCGCCAAGCACCGAGAATACGAAGCCGCCGCGCGCTGGTTCGCCTCGTTCGACCTTCCGGTTCTCGTCGATCCGGGCAATCACGACATGCCCTATTACAACCTGTGGGAGCGTTTCACCGATCCGTTGCGGCGCTATCACCGTCTGCGTGCCGCGCTGGGCAAACCGTTCGCTTCGAGCGATGTCGTGCTCGTCCCGCTCAATACGACTGTCCGCGCGCAGCGGCGTTTTCCATGGTCCGACGGGGTGGTGACCCGCCGGGCGCTGGCCGAGACACTGGCGGCGCTGGCCGAACTGGAAGGCGATCCGCGCACCGTCATCGTGACCGCGCATCACCCGCTGCTCGGTCCCCGCGACAGGGGGCCCAATCCGACGATCGGAGGGGATGCGGCCTTTGCCGCGCTTGCCCGGGCGGGGGCGCATGCCGTGATGTCGGGCCATGTCCACGTGCCTTTTGACGAAGTCCGCGAGCGCGCCGGAAGGCCGATGCGCATGATCGGCGCCGGCACGCTTTCGACCCGCCTGCGCGACGGGGCGCCGCCCTCCTGGCGCGTGCTGCGATGCGAGCGCGGCGGACGGATCGAGAGCGAGCTGCGCGTGCTCGCCGGTTCCGCCGATGCCGAATGCAGTGGAGCGTTCGCCGGGTGACGGCTCCGGACGGCCCTTAACCTTTCCCGTCAGACCTGCGTTAAGGAATTCTTGGGCAAATTCGGAAAGTCGGCGGTGATGCTGCGGGTTCTCGCCCGCGAGTCCATCGCCGCCTGGATGTGCAACCGATACCCGTTCATATCGCGGGGGGACGATGGTCATGTTGAAGGCAGTGGTCTTTGGCGCAATCATCACGGGATGCTTGGCGCTTGTCATCGGCTCGCAGGGCTCCACCGGCGGCCGGCTTGCGGTCGAAGCGGTCCAACTGGGCGGCTACCGCATGTTCTGGTCGTGGCCGCTCTTCTTTTCGGGCAGCGGGCTCGCCTGGGGACTCATACTGCTCCAGCGCTGAACGTTCCGGATCCCGAAAACGGGAAAGGGCGGCTCCCCACCGGGAAGCCGCCCTTTCGCATGACGATCCTTGAGCAGCGGATCAGCGCTTCGAGAACTGGAAGCTTCGGCGCGCCTTGGCCTTGCCGTACTTCTTGCGCTCGACCACGCGGCTGTCGCGGGTGAGGAAGCCGGCCGACTTGACGATGGCGCGCAGCGCCGGCTCGTACTTGGTCAGCGCCTGGCTGATGCCGTGCTTCACCGCACCGGCCTGGCCCGAAAGACCGCCGCCGCGCACGGTGGCGACGACGTCGTACTGGCCGTCGCGGTCGGTGATCGCGAAAGGCTGGTTGATGATGAGGCGCAGCGTCGGACGCGCGAAGTACGCTTCCTGGTCCTTGCCGTTGACGGTGACCTTGCCGGTGCCCGGCTTGACCCAGACGCGGGCGACCGCGTCCTTGCGGCGTCCGGTGGCATAGGCCCGGCCCTGCGCGTCAAGTTCCTGTTCGCGCAGCGGCGCGGCCGGCTGGACCGACCCGTTCTGGGCGATCTCGGCGGCATCGCCTTCGGGCGCGTCGCCCGCGATGTCCTTGATCTCCGACAGGTCGGAGACGGTGTTCTTCGAGCCCGATTCTTCCTGAGCCATTATCCGGTGACCTTGTTCTTGCGGTTCATGGAAGCGACGTCGAGCACCTGCGGGTTCTGCCCGGCATGGGGATGCTCGGTGCCGGCATAGAGATGCAGCGCCTTCATCTGCTGGCGGCCGAGGGGGCCGCGCGGGATCATGCGTTCGACCGCCTTTTCAAGCACGCGCTCCGGGAAACGGCCTTCGAGCACCTTGGCCGGGCTCGTTTCCTTGATGCCGCCGGGATAGCCGGTGTGCTTGTAGTACCGCTTGTCCTGCGTCTTGCGGCCGGTGAACTTCACCTTGTCGACATTGATGACGACCACGTGATCGCCGCAATCGACGTGCGGAGTGAAGCTCGGCTTGTTCTTGCCGCGCAGGATCTTGGCGATGATCGAGGCGAGGCGGCCCACGACGAGGTCCTCGGCGTCGATCAGGTGCCAGTTCTTTTCGACCTCGGCCGGTTTGATCGACCGGGTCTGCTTGCTGAGCGCCTTCATGGCTGTTGTCCTTGGTATTTTCCGGTGTGATTGTATTTTCCGGTGTGGTGCCGCTGGCGCCGGGTGAGGTCCGTTCGAATCGATCCGGGCCGATCCCCTGCCAAGCGACGAGCAAGCGCGCATTTGTCGCTTTGCCCCCTTCACGTCAAGCGAAACCGGGCCTTCCGGCGGAGGTAAAATGATACCGCAGGCCTCGGAGTGGGTCTCAGAGGCGGGATTCAGGCGGGCACCATTCGCCAGCTTTCACGGGCGCGCCGTTCGTCTTCGCCGACCCGCGTGACGATTTCCCGCACCGCTTCGCCCAGCCATGCGCAGCCCGGTGCGCGCGGGGCCAGATAAACCACCTCGAACCGCCCCTCGACGCCGCCGGGGAGTTCCACCCGTTCGCTGCGCCTGACCGGCTCTCCGCGGGGGAAGAAAAGGTCGCCCGGCAATTGGTCGAGCAGCGCCCCATCGGCCAGCTGAAGTTCGGCGAGGAACGCACGGTACCGCGCGGCGTCGCGAACAGGCAGGCCCTTCTCGGCGATCAGGCGCTCGGCTTCGCGCGTGGCGGCGGCGGGATCCTGCTGCTGGAATGTCTCACCCGAGGTGACGCTCATCCCCTGTTCGGACAGCAGAATCGGCCAGATTCCCGCGGTTGAGAGCTCTTCCTTGATCGCGGCGATGGCGGAAAGGCTTTCAGGCGCATCGACCCTGGCCGAAAGCTGGCGCCCGGTCACCGCGACACCCGGGCCGCTCCGGACGAATCGCACCTCCCACAGGCGCGTCACGGCCAGCCGCGCTTCGCCCGCAAGGTCGCGTTCGATCCCGCGGGTGAGGCGCATCGGGCGATCGGGAATGGCAAGCTCGCCGTCCGCCGCGAACAAGTGCGGGGCGGCAAACGCGAGGCCGCTCAGCCCGCAGAACGCGGCCAGCCCGCCTCGCAGCATTTCGCGCCGACCGGTCCTTGTCATGCCCCCGTCTAACGCCCCTCTCGTCCAGCGCGGAAGTTCAGGCGTAGGCGACAGTCGCGCCCAGCCACTCCAGCGTCGCCGGATGACCTGCATCGCAATGCCACCCGATGATGGCGGGTGTATCATAGGGGTGGAGTTCGCCCAAACGCTCGATCAGCGCAGCGAGCGCGGCGGAGGTGGTCTTGAACAGCGCGCCGACCTCTTCCTCGCTTGTGCGGCGGCCGTCCCATTCGAATACGGATTCGACGGGTGCGAGAATGTTGGCGCAGGCGATCAGCCTTTCGGCCAGCAGGGTCCCCGCGATCTCGCGCGCGCTGTCGCGGTCGGGGAACGGGGCATAGGCGAGCGCGGCGGTCATTTCGTCGCGGGGAGCCGGGCCTGCCGCCGCGCGATCCCGTCGGCATGTATCGCCCACACGGTCGCGGCGACCGTCAGCGCGCCGACGAGCTGGTGCGCCGAGGCGACCCAGAGAGAAACTTCGGTCATCACCGTCGCGATGCCCAGCAGCACCATCGTCCCGAACGCCGCATGCACCGCGATCGAAGCGCGGCGGTCGGCCCTGCGCACCCGCCGCGCGAGCCACACCAGAGCGGCGACCGCGACCCAGGCCCACCAGCGGTGCAGCCATTGGAGGAGATAGGGATCGTGAGTGAGCGTCCACAGCACGCCCGACGACCAGTCGAATGCGGGCACAAGCCGACCGTTCATGTGCGGCCAGTCATAGGCCGCATGACCGGCATTGAGCCCCGCCACCCACGCGCCGAGCAGCAATTGCACGAACAGCACCAGGGCGACGAGCGCCGAACCTTTCGTCAGCGGCGCGGGCCGTTCGGCGGGATCGCGCGCCAGCCGCCGCATGTCGAGCGCGGTCCACACCAGCCCCGCCAGCAGCGCGAGCGCGGTCAGGAGGTGGAGCGACAGGCGGAAATGGCTCACATCGGTCATGTCGCCGGTCAGCCCCGACTGCACCATCAGCCAGCCGAACAGCCCCTGAAGCCCGCCCAGTGCGAGCAGCCCGACGAGGCGCGGCTTGAACCCCTGCGGGATCGCGCCCCTAATCCAGAACCACGCCAGTCCCAGCGCATAGACCGCACCGACCGCTCGCGCGAGCAGGCGGTGGAACCATTCCCAGAAGAAGATGAACTTGAAATCGCCAAGGCTCATTCCGCCGAGGCTGGCCTCCAGTCGGTATTCGGGGGTGGCGCGATATTTCGCGAATTCCGCCTCCCATTGCGCTTCGGTCAGCGGTGGCAGAACGCCCGAGGCGACGTTCCATTCGGTGATCGACAGCCCGCTTTCGGTCAGTCGGGTGATTCCCCCAACGACCACGATGCACACGACGAGGAAGGCCGTCGCCTGCAGCCAGCGCGCGATGGCGGCCGGGCGGGCGCCGGTTTGCGGCGCCGTTCGAGCGAGTTCGGGAGAAGATGCAAGCGTCGCCATGATCGCGCGCGTAGATGTGCCGCGGCGGCGCAATGTGCAAGACCGTTTGCCGCAAGGCCTGGTGCGCGGCCCGCAAAGGGGAACCTAAACCCTTGCGTAATGTTACCCTGTCACATATCTGCACGCCCGACCAAATGACACGCAATGCATCCTCCGCGACTCGGGTTTCTCCCCGTTCGACGCTCCGCCGCCGGCTCGACCAGTTCGGGATCGGACTGGCCGGGCTTTGCATGGTGCATTGCATCGCGACGCTGATGATTGTCTCGGCGCTGGGGATCGGCGGGCATTTCCTGCTCGAACCGGCGATTCACCGGGTCGGGCTCGTGCTTGCGCTGGTGGTCGCGGCGGTCGCGATCGGCTGGGGCGCGATCCGTCATCGCCGCGCCGCACCCTTCGTCACCGCGATGACGGGCCTTTCCTTCATGGGCGGCGCGCTTGCCGTGCCGCATGGTCAGGACGAGATCGTGCTCACCCTGATCGGCGTCACGCTGGTTTCGGCGGGCCACGTCATTAACCTGCGCGCCGCGCGCTGAAGCGCTCCGCCAACCGGCAAAAGCGCAGTTGCGCTTGGCTCCATCTCGCCTATCTCGGCAGCCATGACCGAGACGACCCTTTCCAAGACCATCACCCTCAATGGCGAGCCGCGCCGCACGGCCGCCGCGACCATCGCCGATCTCGTGCGCGAACTGGACCTCGCCCCTGAAAAGGTCGCGGTCGAGCGCAACGGCGAGATCGTCCCGCGCTCGACGCTGGGCGAAGCGGCGCTGGGCGACGGCGATACGCTGGAAATCGTCCATTTCGTAGGCGGCGGGGACCACCAGGGTGCAGGCGCGGCGGACACGTGGTCCGTGGCCGGACGCACCTTCACCTCGCGCCTGATCGTGGGGACGGGCAAGTACAAGGATTTCGAACAGAACGCCGCCGCCGTCGAGGCGAGCGGGGCCGAGATCGTGACGGTCGCGGTGCGGCGCGTGAATGTCACCGATCCCAAGGCGCCGATGCTGACCGATTTCATCGACCCCAAGAAAATCACCTACCTGCCCAACACGGCGGGCTGCTTCACCGCCGAGGACGCGATCCGCACGCTGCGCCTGGCGCGAGAGGCGGGCGGCTGGGATCTCGTCAAGCTGGAGGTGCTGGGAGAGGCAAAGACGCTCTATCCCGACATGCGAGAGACGCTGAAGGCGACCGAGGTTCTGGCGAAGGAAGGCTTCGCGCCCATGGTCTATTGCGTCGATGATCCGATCGCGGCGAAGCAGCTGGAAGACGCGGGCGCGGTCGCGATCATGCCGCTGGGCGCGCCGATCGGGTCGGGGCTCGGCATCCAGAACCAGGTGACGATCCGCCTGATCGTCGAGGGCGCGAGCGTGCCGGTGCTGGTCGATGCGGGCGTCGGCACGGCTTCGGATGCGGCGGTCGGCATGGAACTGGGCTGCGACGGCATCCTGATGAACACCGCCATTGCCGAGGCGAAGGATCCGATCCGCATGGCCCGCGCGATGAAGCTCGCGGTCGAAGGGGGGCGCGAAGCCTATCTCGCCGGGCGCATGGGGCGGCGGCGCTATGCCGATCCGTCGAGCCCGCTCGCCGGGCTGATCTGACCCGAATTCGACCCCAAGGAGTCTCTTGCCATGCCCGACCCCGTCATCACGCTCGAGGAGACCGGCAGCAAGGGCCGTTACGTCCTGCGCCCCGAAGGCGAGAGCGAGGAAGCCGAACTGACCTTCTCGCGTGCGTCGGACACCCTCGTTATTGTCGACCATACCGGCGTGCCAGATGCTTTTCGCGGGCGCGGCTAGGGCAAGCTTCTTGCCGAGCGGTGCCCGGGCCAAGGGCTTTCGCATCGTGCCGCTGTGCCCCTTTTTCAAAGCTCAGGCCCAGCGCCCTCCGGACTGGGCCGACGTCGTCAACCTGTGACAGCCGGCAGGGTCGCGCCGCAGGGCTAACGCATAATTAACCACGATGCGCGACTGTCTTCCTCACCAGCGTGGGAGACAGAAACCCGTGACACTTGCCAGCACCTCCACCCTCGCCATCAGCGAGATGCGCGAATTCGCGGGGTTCGAACCCGGCGAGCAGGCCTTCATCAAGCGCAGCCTCGATGTCGGGCTCGCCCGATGCGATGCCTTTCGCCTGTGGGGCACGAGCGAGGTCGAGCGCATCGCGATCCGGCGGCAATATGTCGCGTATCAGGACCTCAAGCCCCTGCGTGCGATGATCCCTCCCGGCGGCGCGCCGGGGGAGATCGAGCGCTTCATCGGCAAGCTGGTGCGGATCGCCGCCTTCGATCTGGCGCAGGACCGGATCGCGAGCTTTTCCGCCTTTCGTTTCCTTTATGAACGCCTGATCGGGCCCGAAATCCGGCCATTTCTGCCGTCCGCCTTCTGCGCGGCCGCGGCGCTGCCGCAGATCCAGCCCGAACGACGCAAGATCCTGCTGCAATCGCTTTCCGAAGCCGCCGCCACGGCGCCCGGCTGGTCGAAGGCGAGCCCGCGTTTCTTCCCCGAACATGTCGGAGAAGCCGAAGCGGCTTGAACCGGCGTTCCCCGGCAGGGATACTCGCGCGCGAGTGTGGGAGGCATTCCAACCGAAAGGGACAGTCATGGCCGACCGCATTCTCGTCTTCTACGGATCCTATCGCCGCGACCGCGCGGGCATCCGCCTTGCCGACTACATCGTCAACGGGCTCGCCGAACGCGGGGTCGATGTCGAACTGATCGACGCGCAGGCGGTTGGCCTGCCCATGCTCGACCGGATGTACAAGGAATACGATGCCGGCGAAGCGCCCCTCGCGCTCGAAGCGCTCGCGGGCAAGATCAAGGCCGCGGACGCTTTCGTTTTCGTCACCGGAGAATACAATTGGAGCGTGCAGCCGGGGCTCAAGAACCTCACCGACCATTTCCTCGAGGAATGGTTCTGGCGCCCCGCCGCCATCGCGAGCTATTCCGCCGGACGGACCGCGGGCGTGCGCTCGGCGCTGGCATGGCGCGGCATTCTCGGCGAGATGGGCATGGTGGTGATCTCCAGCGGCCTGTCGGTGAGCGCGGTCCCCGACACGCTCGACGAGGACGCGAACCCGACCGGCAAGGGCGGCGAATCGCTCGACAGGCAATTCCCGCGTTTTGCCGACGATCTTGCGTGGTGGACCGAAGCGGCGCGCTCGCAACGGGCGAAGGCCGATCCGCCGTTCTGACGACGCCAACCGGGCGCGCCCCGCAAGCCGTGCTCAGTCGCCCGTGCCCAGCGCCCTGTCGGCGAGGATCGTGTCCATGTATTCTGCAACTTTCACGATCTTGCCGTCCCGCATCGTGAAGACGAAGCAATAATCGTTGTCGTAGCGATCGCCTTCATGCGAGACGGCATCGCCCTTCGCCTGAACGGCGACATGGTCACCATCGGCGATGATCAGCTGTGGGGTGGTCAGATAGGGCCCTGCGAAGCGCGCGAAGAGCGGGCCGACGAGATCGCGCGTCACGGCTTCGAGGCCTTGGGCATGTTTCGACCATGCGCTCGAACCCATCACCCGCCATTCGATCGTTTCGTCGAACAGCGGTATGAAATCGGTCGGATCGCCCTCGGCGAGGCCGTCGAAAGCCTTTGCGATGAGTGCGCGGTTTGTCTCGGTCGGCTTGTCCATGGTTCCCCCTCTCGTCGGTTACGTCACCCCTTGTACATTCCGTCGATCCGGTCCTGATACCGTTCGCGGATCTTGTGACGCCTGATCTTCATGCTCGGCGTCATTTCCTCGTTCTCGATCGCGAAGGCCTCGTCCGCGAATTCGAACTTCCTCACCTTCTCGATCACCGAAAGATCGGCATTGGTCCGGTCGACCGCCTCGCGCACGGTCTTACGAAAGGCGGGGAGGTCCTGCAGCGCCTTAATGTCAAACTTCTCGTCATTGGCGCGCGCCCATTCCAGCGCCCATTCGGCATCGGGAACGATCAGGCCGACGACATAGGGTCGTTTGTCCCCGCTCACCATCGCCTGCGCGATCTCAGGCTGGAGCGTCAGCATCCCTTCGATCTTCTGCGGCGCGACGTTGTCGCCCTTGTCGTTGACGATGAGGTCCTTCTTGCGGTCGGTGATCCGGATCCGGCCCTTTTCGTCGATCTCGCCGATATCGCCGGTGTGGAGCCACGGGCCGCTATCGGGGTCCGCCGGGTCGGGCTTGATCGTGCGCGCGGTTTCGGCGGCGTTCTGCCAGTAGCCGTGCATGACGAGCTCGCCCCGGCACAGGATTTCGCCGTCTTCCGCAATGCGCACCTCGACCCCGCGCAGGGGCGGGCCGACCGTGTCCATCTTCAATCCGACCTTGGGCCGGTTGCAGGCGATCACCGGCCCCGCTTCGGTCTGGCCATAGCCCTGCAGCATGGTGAGGCCCATCGCCTCGAAGAAATTGCCGACTTCGGGGTTGAGCGGCGCCCCGCCCGAAACCATCGCCTTGATCCGTCCGCCGAATTTTTCGCGAATCTTGGGGCGCAGGGTTCTCTCCACCAGGAAATCGAGCGGTCGGTCGCGCAGGCGTTTCTTTCCTTCCTTCGAATGGTCGGCGATGCGCATCGCCGCATCCATCATGAAATTGGCGACTTTCCCCTGCTTTTCGACCTGTTTCATGATGCGGCTGCGCAGGACTTCGAACAGGCGCGGGACGACGACCATGATGGTGGGCCGGGTCTCCTCGATGTTCGAGGCGAGCTTTTCGAGGCCTTCGGAATAGAAGATCTCCGCCCCCACCCCGATCGGGAGATATTGCCCGCCGGTGTGCTCATAGGCGTGGGAAAGCGGGAGGAACGAAACGAAGCGTTCGTCGGTGATGCCGAAATCCTCGATCAGCACTTCGGCCGCGCCCGCCACATTGCACAGGATCGCGCCGTGATGCTGCATCACCCCGCGCGGCGCGCCGCCGGTGCCGCTCGTATAGATGAAGCAGGCCGTGTCCTCGCGCTTGATCGCGGCGATCCGCGCCTCGACCGCCAGCCGGGCGGCGGCGGCATCGCCTTGCGCCATGCTGTCCCAGTCGTGGTAGTCGAAGCTGCCCGCCTGCTGGCGGCGCAGGTTCTCCATTCCGATGACATGCTCGATCATGCCGGTCTGGCCGATCGCGCCGACCAGCGGGCCCAGCAGTTTCTCGTTCGAGACGATCACGCCCCTCGCGCAGGAATTGTCGAGGATGTGCGCGTGATCGCGGCGGGTATTGGTCGTGTAGGTCGGCACGGTGATGCAGCCTGCTGCCATGATCGCAAGATCGGCTATGCACCATTCGGGCCGGTTCTCCGAGACGAGCGCGACCTTGTCGCCATCTCCGAGGCCGATCCGGCGCAGGCTTTCTGCGAGCAGGCACACCCGCTCCGCGACCTCGCGCCACGTCAGCGTGCGCCATTCGCCCTCGATCTTCGCGCCGAGAAAGGGAGCATCGCCCTTTTCATCGGCGCGCTTCAGGAACAGCTCGACGAGATTGTTCGCGTTGTCGATGTCCTTGAGCAGCGGGTCGTCGGACGGTTTGCTCACGGTCTTCGAGGCGGAAGCCGACGGGTTCGTGGCGTGCACTTGGCTGAGCTCCTCATCCCCTGGTGGGGATTGTATAATCGGACCGCGCAGGGCCCCGTTTCTCCGGAGAATTAGGGACAGATTGCCGTAGCGGCAAGCTTGGCGCGGGCGGGACGGCGCTTCATTCGTAGCCCAGCTTCGGTTCGATCCGCGGATCGCGCGCGCTTTCCCAGCCATCGCCCGTGCGGCGCAGCGCATTGGCCTTTAGCGAGGGCGCAAAACTGCGGATCTGTTCGTGGCCCAGCGCTTTCAGCTGCTCTGTCATGCCGGTGAGCACGGTGTCCTCCTCGATGATGACGGTCGAGCCGAACGCCATGATGAGCGGCAGGCCGAGCGCTTCGGACGCGCTCATGCCAAAATCGACCACGCCGACGATCGAGCGCGAGACCTGCACCGGGATGGTCGGTCCGCCCGCCGCGCCGATGACGAGGACGATGTCCCCGTCGGCGTCATAGAGAACCGTCGGCGCCATGGACGAACGCGGCCGCTTGCCCCCCTCGACCCGGTTGGCGATGGGGACGCCGTCCTTTTCGGGGGTGAGGCTGAAATCCGTCAGTTCGTTGTTGAGATAGAAGCCGCCATGGAACAGGCCCGATCCGAACGCGCCCTCGATCGTGGACGTGTAGCTCACCGCATTGCCCTCGCCGTCGGCCACCGCGAAGTGCGAGGTGCCGTTTTCGGCCGGTTCGTCCCCGTCGGCGCGGGCCATAGGGGCGCCCGGCGGAGTGCCCGGCTCCGCGACCTTTAGCGCGCCTGCCGGATCGATCAGGGCCGAACGGCGTGCGAGATAGGCGGGATCGAGCAGTCCCTCGACCGGCACCTCCACGAAATCGCTGTCGGCGACATAGACTTCGCGGTCGGCATAGGCGAGCCGCTGGGATTCGAGAAAGAGATGCCAGAAGGTGACGCTCTGCGGGCCGAGCCGCGCAAGATCGAACCGTTCGAGCTGGGCGAGGATCTGCGCCACCGCGATCCCGCCCGATGACGGCGGGCCCATCCCGCATACGCGGTAGGCGCGATAGGGCGTGCAGACCGCCTCGCGTTCCTTCGCCGAATAGGAGGTGATGTCGTCGGCGCTCATCCTGCCGTCCTGCGGCGTTTCCTGCGCGACATGGGCGGCCAGCGCATCGGCCCGCGTGCGATAGAACGCGGCCGCGCCGCTTTCGGCAATCGCCTCGAGCGTGTCGGCTAGCTCGGGCACGGTGATCCGGGTGCCCACAGGCAACGGTTCGCCGTCGGCGCCGAAGAACACCGCCCGCGCCGCGGCGTCGCGGTCGGCGCGGCCCTCGGCCTCGTCCAGCGATCCGTTGAGGCGCCGGTTCATCACGAAGCCTTCGCGAGCGAGCGCGATGGCGGGCTCGAACAGGTCGCGCCACGGCAGCCTGCCATGTTCGGCATGGGCGCCCGCGGCGAGCGCGAGATTGCCCGGAACGCCCACGCTCAGGCCTGAGGTCACGCGGCTTTCGCGCGGGAGCGGCTTGCCGTCCTCGTCGAGGAAACGGGTCGGGGTCGCGGCCGCCGGGGCGGTTTCGCGTCCGTCGAAGGTCGTAACCCCATCTTCGCCCGCATGCACCATGAAGCCGCCTCCGCCGATGCCGGAGCTCTGCGGTTCGACCACGGTCAGCGCCAGCATCACCGCGATCGCGGCATCGGTGGCCGAGCCGCCTTTGGCGAGGATCGCTTCGCCCGCCGCCTGGGCGCGCGGATCGGCGGCGCTGACCGCGCCGCGCGCGGCTTGTGCCGCGGGAGCGGCAGGGGCGGTGTCGGGAGCCTCGAGAGTGGCGCATCCGCCCAGGGCAAGTGCTAGGGCTGGGCCAAGGACGAGTGGCGCGAGACGCTTGAGAAGATCGTTCATGGAGCGGTTCGCTATTCGCTTCCCACCGCCTCTGCAATGCTTGCAAAGCCGTCGCGGCGCATCAGCTTCTCGAGGCCCTTCGCGATCCGCCCGCCGAGGCCGGGCCCTTCGAACACCATTGCCGAATAGAGCTGGACGAGGCTGGCGCCCGCGCGGATGCGTTCCCAGGCGTGTTCGGCACTGGCGATTCCGCCGACCCCGACCAGCGGGATTTCGCCGCCCGTCGCCTGCCGGAATTCGCGCAGCCGCCTTAGCGCCAGCGCGCGAAGCGGCGCGCCCGACAGCCCGCCGGTCTCGCCCCGGTGATGCGAGGCGAGATCGGGCCGCGATACGGTGGTGTTCGAAACGATCAGCGCGCCCAGCCGCTTGTCGAGAGCGATTCGCGCGATCGCATCGACGTCCGCCGGGGTGAGATCGGGCGCGACCTTGAGGAAGATCGGCGGGAGCGCCGCGCCCGCGGCCGCTTCGTCGCGCGCCGCGATCACGGCGTCGAGCAGGGCGGCGAGCGCCCCCTCGTCCTGCAATGCGCGCAGGCCGGGCGTGTTGGGGCTCGACACGTTGACCGCGAGATAGGAGGCGAAAGGCGTGACGAGGCCCGCCATGGTGGCGTAATCGGCGATCCGGTCGGCAGCGTCCTTGTTCGCGCCGATATTGATCCCGACAATGCCCGGCCTGCTGCCGCGCGCCGCGAGCCGGTCAAGCGCCGCATCGGCACCCGCATTGTTGAAGCCCATCCGGTTGATGACCGCTTCGTCCTCGACCAGGCGGAACAGGCGCGGTCGCGGATTGCCCGCCTGCGGGAGCGGTGTGATCGAGCCGACCTCGGTGAAGCCGAAGCCGAGGCCTAGCAGCGAGTCTGGCACTTCGGCGTCCTTGTCGAAGCCTGCCGCGACCCCGACTGGATTCGGGAAGGTCAATCCCGCCACTTCGCTCGCCAGCGGTCCCGCACGGGCGGGAGCACGCGCCGGCATCGCCCTGAGCGCGCGAATCGCGAGCCGATGCGCCTGCTCGGGATCGAGCGCGAAGATCGCTGGCTTGAGAAGGTCGAACAGCATGTCGGCCGATCGCCTATGCCAGATCGCGCGGACCTGTCGAGAGCGCGGCCCGTGCGCAGTCCGATTCGCACCGGCAGGCCGTGGAGAAAATCCCGCCCCGTGAGCCCAAGAATTCAACATAAGTGGTGCACTTCGGGCAAATGGCAGCACGAGTTTGTCGTTTGCATACAATTATCGCCCGGCGCTTGTCTCTATACACCTTCGTGCGACCCGAAGGGCTCGGAGCAGCAATGCGAAGAGTTCCTCAACTCAGATGGGCGGCTCCTTAACCGGGGCCGCCCTTTTTTCGCCGTTTTGCAATAATCTGCGCTTTCGCTATGTCCCACCACCGACAGCCGGACACCGCCCTCGGGGCGCTGCCGTCCGGGCATAGGGAAAGGGACTTCATGCTTCGCACTTCGCTTCTCGCCGCCTCCGCCATCGCACTTGCCTCGGCAGGCGCCCCCGTGCTTGCACAGGACGCCGCCTCCGGTGGCACCCCCGTCAGCGCGACGGCTGCGGACGACGCCTGGACGGCGATCGCCGATGCCGAGACGATCGGCGACCTGTTCGAAGCCTATGACGAAGCTCAGCTGGCCATGAGCCCCGCGATAAAGGCCTATCGCGGCATCCGAGATGAGGATTACGGGCGCTGGGGCGAGGTTTCCGACGAGGCCGAGCGGCGCGAGGCACTGATGCTGCTCTATGCGGCGGCCCAGATGCGGGCGAAGTTCGATCCGGCGGCGCTCGATGAACAGGATGCGCTTTCCTACCGCCTGTTCGACCTCACCGCGCAGCGCAGCGCCATGCTCTGGCCGTATCGCGAACTCGGCTATGTCTTCGACCAGCGTTCCGGGCCGCATACCCGCATCCCGGCCTTTCTCATCAACATCCACCGGGTCGGCAGCGCGGAGGATGCGAAGGCCTATGTCTCGCGGATCGCGGGGATGGGCGAACAGCTCGACGCCTATGCCGCCGAAGCGCGCGAGCGGGCCGAAGCGGGCGTGATGCCGCCCGACTGGACCTATCCCTACATGATCTCGGACGTCGAAGGCCTGATCGCTGCCGGTGATGACAACGCCGTGCTCGAGGATTTCGGAAAGAAGATCGCCGCGCTCGATCTCGACGCGGACACGAAGGCACAGATGAAGGCCGAAGCGGCTGCCGCATGGAACGACAACGCCCTGCCGTCCTATCGCCGCCTGCTCGCCGAACTGAAGCGCCAGCAGCCGATGGCCCCGACCGATGACGGCGTGTGGCGCCTGCCCAATGGCGAGGCCTATTATGCCGCCCTGCTCAAGAACTACACCACGACCGACCTTTCCGCCGACGAGATCCACGAAATCGGCCTCCGGCAGGTCGAGCGGATCCACGGGGAGATGCGCGCGATCATGGACCAGGTCGGCTTCGAGGGGTCGTTGCAGGATTTCTTCGAATACACCCGCAGCGACGAACGGTTCTATTACGACACGCGCGAAGCCTATCTCGCCGATGCGCAGGCGAGGCTCGACGCGCTAGAGGCGAAGCTGCCGCAATATTTCGGGCGCCTTCCGCAAGCCGACATGATCATCAAGCCGGTCGAGGCCTTCCGCGAAAAGAGCGCAGGCAAGGCGTTCTACCAGAGCCCCGCCCCCGACGGGTCGCGTCCCGGCACCTATTACGTCAATCTCTACAACCTCAATGACATGTCGAAGAACGAGCTCGAGGCGCTCGCCTATCACGAGGGCATGCCCGGCCATCACCTCCAGCGCGCGCTCCAGACCGAGCTTGGCGACATGCCGCCCTTCCGCCGGTTCGGCGGGTGGACCGCCTACACCGAGGGCTGGGGGCTCTATTCGGAGGAACTGGGCAAGGACATGGGCTTCTACGAGGATCCCTATTCCGATTTCGGCCGGCTCGGCATGGAATTGTGGCGCGCCTGCCGCCTCGTCGTCGACACCGGCATCCATTCGAAGAAGTGGAGCCGCGAGGAAGCGATCCAGTATCTGCGCGACAACACGCCCAATCCCGAAGGCGACATCGTCAAGGCGATCGAGCGCTACGTCGTCTATCCGGGGCAGGCGACCGCCTACATGATCGGCAAGCTGAAGATCATGGAACTGCGCGACATGGCGATGCGTGAGTTGGGCGATGATTT
The DNA here is from genome assembly GCF_001719165.1 of Erythrobacter litoralis. Classification (NCBI taxonomy): domain Bacteria; kingdom Pseudomonadati; phylum Pseudomonadota; class Alphaproteobacteria; order Sphingomonadales; family Erythrobacteraceae; genus Erythrobacter; species Erythrobacter litoralis. The sequence continues at coordinate 3,216,973 of NZ_CP017057.1, read as the reverse complement.
CGACTATCGCGGGTTCCACGACACCGTCCTGCTGAGCGGGCCGGTGCCGCTTTCGATCCTTGAGGAGAATGTCGGCAAGTGGGTGGCGGACCAGAAGCGCGGCGGATGAGCGCAGGCGGCGGACGCGCGCCGCCCTACCGATACGAGTTCGCCCCGCCGCCGACCGGAATCGCGCGGCGGGTGAATACCTTCTACACCCTCGAAACCGAGGCCGGGCGGATCGAGGAGATGATGCCGGCCTATTCGGCCCAGATCTTCGTGTTCATCCGTGGGAGCGCTCACATCCGCTATGTCGGCGGAGGCGAGGGACGTTCGGAGTCGATCACGATCAATGCTCCGCTGCTGCGCGCCGCGCCCTTCGCGATCCAGGGCCCGGCGCTGATCGTGGGCGCGTCGCTGACCCCGACAGGCTGGGCCGCGCTGGCCGACCTGCCTGTCGACAAGGTGCATGATGCGACCTTGAGCGCAGGCGACATCCTGGGCGCCGATGCTCTCGCCCGGATTGAGCGGGCGATGGAGGGCGGCGCGGAGGCTGTGATCGCGGCGCTGGGGGAGGTGATCGGTGCGGCCGACAGGGGGCCTGTCGCAGCCCATATGCCCACGATCAAGGCGATCGCGGCCTGGCTCGCCGGCTCCTTCAACCCCGCTCTCGAAAGCCTGCACCGCTCCTCCCCCGTCGCTTCGCGTCAGCTCCAGCGCGTCAGCCGGCGCTATTACGGCGTCCCGCCCGCCCAGCTGGCCAAGCGGGTGCGCGCGATCAGGGCGGCGATGCTGCTCGCCAATCCTGACCTGCCCGAGCCGATGCGCGAAGAGGTGCTGGGCGCCTATTTCGACCAGGCCCACCTGATCCGCGACATCCGCCGCTTCACCGGGCGCAAGCCGAGCGACCTGGTCCTGAAGGGGCTGGCGCGCAGCACGCTCGACCCGGCGGCGCACGGCCCGGCCGCGGACCCGCTGCGTGCGACAGGGCGCGCGGACCTGCCAGTGGTCACGGGCCTCTCCCGCTAACGACTCGCAACAGGCAGTTCTTCATTGAAATCCGAGCGGATCGCTCGTATTTCCTAATCGGACCGGAACAGTCCGATTTGAGAACCGTTCGCAACCGCCACCCGCAGCAGGAGCCGATGCGCCTTTCCAACCTCGCCGATTACGCCGTCATCACCATGTCGCAGGCCGCGCGCCATTGCGGCGACGGACGGGTGAGTGCGGCTGAACTGGCGAGCGAGACGGGCCTTCCCGTGCCGACCGTGCAGCGGCTGGTGTCGAAATTGACCGCGGCGGGCCTGCTGCGTTCGGTTCGCGGGGCGCGCGGCGGTCTGCAACTCGCCCGCCCGGCCGCGGCGATCACCGTCGCCGATATCGTCGAGGCGGTCGAAGGCCCGATCGCGCTGACCGCCTGCATCGACCATGGCGATTGCGATTTCGAAGTCGGCTGCACCATGAAGCCGCACTGGCCGATCATCAACGACGCGCTGCGCGGCGCATTGGCCGACATCTCGCTCGCCCAGCTGCGCGACCCGCCGCCATCACCCAAGACAACCACGATCGAAGAGAAGGCCGCATGAGCGACAATATCCGCCTCGACCAGTCCGCCGAGCGTTTTGACACCGAAGAGGTGACCGACCGCGAAGCCCGCGACGCCGCCGCCCGCGCGGCCGAATACGAGCATGGCTGGCATTCCGACATCGACACCGAGTTCGCGCCCAAGGGCCTCAACGAGGACACGGTGCGCTTCATCTCGGCGAAGAAGGGCGAACCCGAATGGATGCTCGACTGGCGGTTGAAGGCGTTCCGGATGTGGCAGGACATGCCCGAACCCGACTGGGCCAAGGTCGGCTATCCCCCGATCGATTACCAGGACGCCTATTACTACGCCGCGCCCAAGAAGAAGCCGGAACTGGAATCGCTCGACGAGCTCGATCCCGAAATCAAGCGCGTCTATGACAAGCTCGGCATTCCCCTGGGCGAACAGGAAGTGCTCGCCGGGGTGAAGGGCGCGCGCAAGGTCGCCGTCGATGCGGTCTTCGATTCGGTCAGCGTCGCCACCAGCTTTCGCGAGGAACTGAAGCGCGCAGGCGTCATCTTCCTCTCGATCTCCGAGGCGATCAAGGAACATCCCGACCTCGTCAAGAAGTGGCTCGGCCGGGTCGTGCCGCGCAATGACAACTACTTTGCCTGCCTCAATTCGGCGGTCTTTTCCGACGGCACCTTCGTCTACATCCCCGAAGGCGTGCGCTGCCCGATGGAGCTGTCGACCTATTTCCGCATCAATGCGGAGAACACCGGCCAGTTCGAGCGCACCCTGATCGTCGCCGAAAAGGGCAGCTATGTCAGCTATCTCGAAGGCTGCACCGCGCCGATGCGCGATGAAAACCAGCTCCATGCCGCCGTGGTCGAACTGGTCGCGATGGACGATGCCGAGATCAAGTATTCGACCGTCCAGAACTGGTATCCCGGCAATGCCGAAGGCAAGGGCGGGATCTACAATTTCGTCACCAAGCGCGGGCTGTGCCAGGGCGATCGGTCCAAGATCAGCTGGACGCAGGTCGAAACCGGCAGCGCGGTGACGTGGAAGTATCCCTCCTGCGTGCTCAACGGAGAGGACAGCGTGGGCGAGTTCTACTCGGTCGCGGTGACCAACAATTACCAGCAGGCCGACACCGGCACCAAGATGATCCACAACGGGAAGAACACCCGTTCGACGATCATCTCCAAGGGCATTTCAGCCGGCAAGTCGTCCAACACCTATCGCGGCCTCGTCCGCGTCGGGCCGAAGGCGGACGGCGTGCGCAATTTCACCCAGTGCGATTCGCTGCTGCTGGGCGATGAATGCGGCGCGCACACCGTGCCCTATATCGAGGTGAAGAATCCGAGCGCCCAGATCGAGCACGAGGCGACCACCTCCAAGATTTCCGACGAACAGCTGTTCTACGCGATGCAGCGCGGCCTCGACGAAGAGGAAGCCGTGGCGCTGATCGTCAACGGCTTCGCCAAGGAAGTGATGCGCCAGCTGCCGATGGAATTCGCGGTCGAGGCGCAGAAGCTGCTGGCGATCTCGCTCGAGGGGAGCGTGGGTTGACCGACCGCAAGACACTCCAACTGCGCGATCCGTCCGAAGACACCGCCGCCCCCGCCATCAAGAAAAAGGGCCGCGGGTGGGAAATCTCTGAGAAGCGGCTCGACCAGCTTCACGCCCAGGCGCGCGAGATGCGGCGGCATTCGTCCGAAGCGCACAAGGCGCTCGCGGCGCGCTTCGCCAAGGCCGATCTCGGCCGGCACAAGTTCACTCGCCACGCGGTCGTCGGCTCGGCGATCGTCGATTTCAACTGCCACACGCTCGGCATGGCGGTCGACATCTTCGAGGAGGACGACACCGAAGCGCTCGCCACCCGCCGCGACAGGAGCCTCGAGGCGGTCGGGATCAAGGTCATGCGGGTCAGAGCATCGGAAGTGCTCGAGAACATGGACGGCGTTCTCGCCCGGATCACTGCCGGCATGCGTCAGCGCATCGCGGACAAGCAGGAGGCGCGCCGCAACCACAACTCCGTCTCAGGGAAAGGCCGCCGATGATCGCGTTTTCCGCCCTTTATCTGACGGCCGCGATGCTTTCGGACACACCCGCAAACGTCGCCGCAATTGCCGACGCAAAAACCTGGGTGGTGGAATATCCTCGCGTGATCCAGCCCTATGTCGAAGATTATCGCCGTTGCCTCAACTTGGCGAACCGGATCATTTCGGGTCGTCCCGATTTCGAAGAGCAGCATCGCGCCGACATCCCCCGCTGCGCCGATGTCCGGACACAGGCAGTCGTGGATTCCAACCGGACGCTCAACGGGGCGAGGACCACGATGACTGCCGATGAGGTCGATGCCTTGTTCGACAATATCGGTTTCATCCACGTCTCGCGCGGACGAGACGTGGACGACCAGCTGAGACGGACCTTCGTCAGGGCCGAACAGCGGGCCGAAGAATACGACGCGACCAGGCCCAAGGGCCTCGTGATCGAATTGCGCGATGCCTCGGAGGTCAAGAGCCGGCTCGAGATCGAGGGACGCGTTACCAATCAGACCAACCAAACCATGGAGGCTGGCAATGCTGGCTATTGAAAACCTAACCGCCGAAGTCGGTGGCAAGCCGATCCTCAAGGGCTTGACCCTCGAAGTCGCGGCCGGAGAAATCCACGCGATCATGGGCCCCAATGGCGCGGGCAAGTCGACGCTCGCCAACGTGCTCGGCGGCAAGCCGGGTTACGAGGTGACCGGCGGGACCGTGACCTTCAAGGGCAAGGACCTGTTCGAACTCGAACCCCACGAACGCGCCGCCTCGGGCTTGTTCCTCGGGTTCCAGTACCCCGTCGAGATCCCGGGCGTCTCCAACGTCCAGTTCCTGCGCGAGGCATTGAACGCCCAGCGCAAGTTCCGGGGCGAGGAAGCCGTTTCGGGCGGCGAATTCCTCAAGCTCGCCAAGGAGAAGGCGGGCCTGCTCAAGATGGACATGGAAATGCTCAAGCGGCAGGTGAATGTCGGCTTTTCGGGCGGCGAGAAGAAGCGCGCCGAAATGGTCCAGATGGGCATACTCGACCCTGACTTTGCCGTGCTCGACGAAACCGATTCGGGCCTCGACATCGACGCGCTGCGCGTGGTGGGCGACGGGATCAATTCGATCATGCGCAAGAGCGACAAGGGCGTGCTGCTCATCACCCATTACCAGCGCCTGCTCGACGTGGTGAAACCCGACCGGGTCAGCGTTCTGGCCGATGGCCGGATCGTGCGGACCGGCGGCCCGGACCTCGCGCTGAGGCTCGAGGAAGAGGGCTATGACACGGTGATGGAAGAAGCTGCCGCCTGATGCTGCTCGCCGCCGCCCTCCACCTGTCCGCGCCCGCCGTGGCCGGACCGCAGGCCGAAGAGATCCCCGAGATCGTCGTGCTCGGCCGGCTGCGCTCGCTCAGCGTGAACGTGGCGCAGGACCGGGAAGGGCGCTGGCACTGCGGGCTCGACCGGTCGACCGGGCGGGCGAAGCTCGATGAGGAGTTCTGCCGCGCGGTGACCAAATGCGTCCGCAAGGGTGCCAGGGGCGATGATGCGGTCGATGCCTGCATCCGCGACAGCCGCGGACGCCTCGTGCGGCAGGTCGAACGCGAATTGAAGAAAGGGTCATCATGACCGAAGCGACAACCCTCCCCACTCCCGCTCTGCCGACAAGGCGCGACGAGGCGTGGCGCTATGCCGATATCGACGCGCTCGGCCGGATCGGTACCGACGCGCTCGACAATTGGCGCGAGGTCTCGCTCGATGCGGGCGAAACGAAGCGCGAATGCATGATCGTCGGCTCCGGCGCGCCCGAACTCCACCGGATTCGGGTGACGCTGGGCGAAGGCGCGCGGCTTGAGCTGTTCGCGAGCAATGCGGGCAGCGATTACACCCGCGTCGAAGTCGAGGTGACGCTTGCCCGCGGGGCGCATTTCGAATTCGGCGGCGTGACGATCGGCGGCGGGGATGTGACCCGCGAATTCGTCACCACGGTGCGGCACGATCATCCGGAGGCGACCAGCAACCAGACCGTGCGGGCTGTCCACTGGGACACCGCCACCGGCAATTTCCTTGGCGAGATCAAGGTCGCAAAGGATGCGCAGAAAACCGACGCGGCGCAGGATTTCAAGGGCCTGCTGCTCGAAGCCGGGGCGAGCGCGAACGCCGTCCCGCAGCTCGAAATCTTCGCCGACGACGTCAAATGCGCGCATGGCGCGACCGTCGGCGAGCTTGACGAGACCGCCCGTTTCTACATGGCCGCACGCGGGCTTTCGCCCGAACTCGCGCAGCGCCTGCTGGTGCAGGCCTTCATCGCGGACGCCTTCGTCTCGCTCGACGACGAGGACCAGCATGCCCGCCTGCTCGATGCCGCGCTCGCAGCGCTGGAGGAAGCACCACGATGAATGCACCCGCGACCATAGACCGCGATCTGAAGGCCGATTTTCCGGGCATGTTCACGCCCGAGGGCGAGCCGTGGCATTATCTCGACACCGCCGCGACCGCGCAGAAGCCGCGCGCGGTTATCGACGCGATGGCGCGGGCGCTGGGCGAGGATTACGCGACGGTCCATCGCGGCGTCTATTCGCGCTCGGCGCAGATGACGCTGGGTTATGAAACCGCGCGGCGGCGGATCGCGGAGTTTCTCGGCGGCAGCGAGGATGAGATCGTCTTCACCCGCGGCGCGACCGAAGCGATCAATCTCGTCGCCAATGCCTGGGGCCGGGCGAACCTTAAAGCGGGCGACCGCATCCTGCTCTCGCAATTGGAACACCATTCCAACATCGTGCCCTGGCAGATGCTGGCCGAGGCGGTCGGAGCGGAAATCGACGTCTGCCCCCTGACCGAGGATCACCGGATCGACCTCGATGCGGCAGAGGCGATGCTGACGCCGAAGCACAAGCTCGTCGCGCTGTGCCACGTTTCGAACGTGCTCGGCAGCGTGCTCGACGCGCCGCGCGCGGCGGAACTGGCGCATGGGGTCGGGGCGAAACTGCTGCTCGACGGATGCCAGTCGGCACCGCACATGACGGTCGATGTGAACGCTCTCAACTGCGATTTCTACGTCTTTTCCGCGCACAAGCTCTACGGCCCGACCGGAATCGGAGCGTTGTGGACACGCGGCGACATCCTTGCCGACATGCCCCCTTGGGAAGGCGGCGGCGCGATGATCGACCGCGTTACCTTCGAAAAGACCACCTACGCTCCCGCCCCGCAGCGTTTCGAGGCGGGAACGCCGGCCATCACCGAGGCGATCGCCTTTGCCGCCGCCGCCGATTACGTCTCCGAAATCGGGATGGACGAAATCCACGCGCGCGAGGCGAAACTGGTCGCGAAGCTGCGCCGCGAACTCACCGCGATGAACGACGTGCGCGTGTTCGGACCAGAGGACAGCGCCGGGATCGTCAGTTTCGCGATTGGCGACATCCACCCGCACGATCTCGGCACGATCCTCGATGAAGCGAATGTCGCGATCCGCGCCGGGCATCATTGCGCGCAGCCGCTGATGGACTATCTCGGCGTTCCCGCGACCGCCCGCGCCAGTTTCGGCCTCTATTCGACCGAGGCCGATGTCGATGCGCTGCTCGCCGGCATCCAGCGCACCCGCAAGATTTTTGGCCAAACCTGATCTGGACAGAGAGCCTGAAGGACCAAGCTCATGACCGACACGAACGACAAACGCGAATATGTCGCCGCACCGTCCCCGAACGAGGACGTGATCGACGCACCCGAAGCGCCCCAAAAACCGCCGCGCGCGCGGGTCGAGGATGCAGTCGATCCCGATGCGACCCCGCAAAGGCGCGAGCGCGACTATCTCGAAGGCTTCCTCGCAGCGAAGCCGGCGGAAACCCCGGCAACGGGCGCGGGCGGCGAGCTGCAGGCCGCGGTGATCGAGGCCCTGCGCGAAATCTATGATCCCGAGATCCCGGTTAACATCTACGATCTGGGTCTTATCTACGGTGTAGAGGTCGACGATGAATGCGACGCGACCGTCACCATGACGCTGACCACGCCGCATTGTCCCGTGGCCGAGACGATGCCGGGCGAAGTCGAAATGCGCGTCTGCTCGGTTCCCGGCATCCGCGATGCCGAAGTCGAACTGGTCTGGGAGCCACCGTGGAGCCCGGAAAAGATGTCCGACGAAGCGCGCCTCGAACTGGGAATGCTGTGATGACGACTGAAACGAAAACCCGCCAGCTGCCCGCCGCCGTCACCCTGACGAAGGGTGCGGAGGCGCGGATCGCGCATCTCATGGAGAACGCGCCCGAGGAGGCGATCGGGGTCAAGCTGACGACTCCGCGCCGGGGCTGTTCAGGTCTCGCCTATTCGGTCGACTACGTCACCGAAGAACAGAAGTTCGACGAGAAGATCGAGACTCCAGGCGGCATCTTCTACATCGACGGGGCGAGCGTGCTCTATCTCGTCGGGTCGGTGATGGACTGGCAGGAGGATGATTTCACCGCCGGTTTCGTGTTCGAGAACCCCAATGCCAAGGGCGCTTGCGGCTGCGGCGAAAGCTTCATGGTCTGATCGCCCGTGGCGAAACCGGTCACGGTCGAACTCGCGACACATCTCGACTGCACGCCTGACGAAGCCTTTGCGCAGGTGCAGCGATCCGTCCTGCTCGATCATGTCGCCGCGCCGCTGATCCGCTTTGCACCGCGCGGAAGGCCTTTTCCCTTAACGTGGGAGCCTGGCGAATATCGCGCATCGCTGTCGCTGTTCGGTGTCATCCCGATCGGCTGGCAGGCGGTCGTCATCAGCCTGCCCGAACCCAGCGGCGATGTGCGCTTCGTGCGCGACAACGGATATGGCCCACTCATCCGGCGATGGGACCACTGGATCGCGATCGGGCCAGCTTCGGGCGGCGAAGGCACTCGCTATATCGACCAGGTGACGATCGATGCGGGACCCCTCACCCCGATCGTCGCCGCGTTCGCGCGTCTTTTCTATGCCCATCGCCAGCGCCGCTGGCGCGCGCTCGCCGCGAATCGCTTCGCCGCGCTCGAACGGTGAGGGTCAGCCTTCCTCGATGATCCGCGCGAGCAGGCGGCGTTCGAGTTCGTCGACCTCGCCATCCGCGTCGATCATCTTTTCCAGCCATTCCTGCTCGTGATCGGTGATCTCCGCCCCGGCTTCGGCGCGTTCGGCGAATGAGGGCCCGGCGTTCTTCCTGCCGAAGACCTTGCCGAAATGGTTGGCGGCATTCGGCACTTCCTTCGCCACCCGGCCCATGAAGCGCGCGACGTTCGGCTTGCTGTCGGCGATGAAGGCCTGGAGTTCGAGCGCGCGGTCATGGTCGAGCTGCGCGTTCTGCAGCGTGAAGCCCTTAAGATAGTTCGAAACCCCGTCGAGGAAGAGGTCGTCCCATTCGGGCGCGTTTTCCTCGGCCAGCGTTTCGTCCTTAAGGCGGAACAGCATTTCCGCGTCGAAGCGGCTGACCGCCGCCGGGCCGTGGCCGCCGCTCGCGAAGATCACGCGCCGGATGATGCGGCATTCGGCCGAAGCGATGTGTGTCGCACAAAGCGCCCCGCCGCAGCGGGTCGGGCCGATCCCGGTCAGCACTTCGCGCTCGACCTGGGCGAGGACGTAATCCTTGAGCCTTACCGGCGTGTTCTGCGCCCGCTCGACGATGCGCACGATCGTTTCGAGTTCGACGAGGTTTTCGACGACGCCGTCATGGTCGATCCGGTCGATCAGCCACTGCGCCTCGGCTTCGGAGCATTGCAGGCGCGGTTCGGTGCCATTGAGTACATATTCGCCGATTGCCTCGACGAAGAAGTCGCACCATTCCTCGTCCCGGTCGGTGAGGACGTCGTTGACTGCAAAGAGCGCCTCGGCCTCTTCGCGGGTGATGATGCCGTCGCCCCAGCCCTGCTGGCGCAGCGCGAGCAGTTCGGCCGTGGAAACCTGCCCGTCGGCCGCGGCGCGTTTGGCGAGTTCGGTGAAATGCGTCGTCATGGTCGGGTTCGTCCCCTGCGTGGCTTTGCGTGGGAGATGGCACGAACAGGCTTAAGACGGGGTTACCGCCGCTCAGCGCTTGCTTTCGACCGCGCGAATGCAGTCCTCTCGGGAGGTTGCGACCCCGCCCTGCCGCAACCGTGCCTCGACATGGGTCGCGACCGGGGTTCCCCCTTCGCGCATTGGGTAAAGATAGATGTCGAGCACGCAATCGGCGCTCGCGAATTGCAGCTTGCGCGCATCGCCTTCGACCGCCTGGATGCGCGGCTCTCCGAACCGGGCGAGCAGGGACCGACTGTCGGCGCCCATGATCCCTGCAATATCCCCACCCGGTTGGGGGCGGGGGGTGCGGAAAGGCTCGGCGGGCTGGGGCGCGGGACGCGCGCCGGCCGAGGGGAGCGGGACCGCCGCCCCTCCGGCGCAGGCCGAAACAAGCGCCAGTGCGGCGCAGGCGGAAAGCGGGCGCAGGCTGTCAGGCATCGGCAGGCTCCGTTCCCGCGCGCCGGGCGAGCGCGCGCTGGGCGAGGTGGGTCCCGGCGGCCGCGCCGACGACCGGGGCGAGGAGATTGGCGAAAGGCACCAACATCAGCGTCGCTATCGCCGCCCCGAGCGCGAAGCGCTGCGCTTTCGGAACGGGGTTCGCGGCGCAATCGGCCTCGTGTCGCAGCCACGCCATGTCGGTAAGCTCGCGCCCGAGCAGGACCGCGTTGACCAGCAGCAGGACTAGCGCGGGACCGATCCCGGTGATCCATAGCAGCAGCGCGATCGGCAGCGCGAGCGCGTTGAGCGCCAGCGCGCGGCCCGCGCCGCGCAGCGAATTGGCACGATCTCGCGCGAAGGGCAGAGGCTTCGCCCGCGCCGCCGCCTCGGGATAATGCCGCGCCTCGACCGCGGCGACGATTTCGTCGGCGAAGAATTGCAGCACGGCCAGCGCGACCACCCGGAACAGCAGCCAGAAGGCGAGGAGCGACAGGGCCAAAGCCGCGAAAGCCTGGGCCGGCCCCTCGTACCCGTCGGGCAGCAAAGCTTCGACCGGGCCGCTGCGAACGAACAGGCCGAGCCCCCACCACAAGGCCGCCGCCCCCGCGGCGAACACGAGCAGCGTGACGCCCACGCTTTTCGCCGCGACCCGGATCACCGCCGGGTCGGCGAGCTGGCCGAAGCCCTTCAGAAGAGAAGCGAACGCCGCCTGCATTGCCCGCGAGCGTTAGAGCGCGGCCCGGCGGTGTCAAACGGCTTGTGTCGCTTCCCCTTGGATTGCGCGACACGGCGGGCTAGGCGCTCTCGCACGCAATCTTCTGAACTGAAAGCAACGGGACATCATCTGTGACCGAACCGCGCTATGACGTGATCGCCATCGGCAACGCCATCGTCGACATCATCGCCTCGTGCGACGACGAGACGATCGAGGAACTCGAACTCAATCGCGGCGGGATGACGCTGGTCGATGCGCCGGGTGCGGACCGGCTTTACGAGGCGATGGGCCCGGCGACCGAAAAATCGGGCGGCTCGGCGGCGAACACGCTGGCGGGGCTTTCGCAGCTCGGCACGCAATGCGCGTTCATCGGCCAGGTCGCCGACGACCAGTTCGGCAAGGTCTTCGCGCACGACATCCGCGCGGCGGGGATCGATTTCGACACCCCGATGCGCCCCACCGACGGGACCGACACCGATCCGCCGACCGGGCGCTGCCTGATCTTCGTCACTCCCGATGGCGAGCGGACGATGAACACCTTCCTCGGCGCGGGCCAGTATCTGCCGGCCTCCGCGCTCGATGAAAGCCTGATCGCAAGCGGGGCGATCCTCTATCTCGAAGGCTATCTGTGGGATCCCGAGGAACCGCGCAAGGCGATGCGCCGCGCGATCGAGGTGGCCCGCGGGGCGGGGCGCAAGGTCGCCTTCACCGCCTCGGAAAGCTTCGTGATCGAGCGCCACGGCGACGATTTCCGCGATCTCATCGACAATGGCATGATCGACATCCTGTTCGTCAACGAAAGCGAGCTTGCGACGCTGACGGGCGAGGCGGATTTCGAGAAGGGTTTCGACATGGTCGCGCCCAAGGTCCCGTGCCTCGTGGCGACTCGTTCGGCCAAGGGCGCTGTCGCCGATGCGGGCGGCGTCCGGGCGAGCGTGGCGGCCGAGCCGGTGGCCAAGGTGATCGACACGACCGGCGCGGGCGACCAGTTCGCCGCGGGCTTCCTGTCGGGTTTCGCCAAGGGCGAGCCGCTCGAGAAATGCCTGCGCCGCGGCGCGATCGCGGCGGCCGAGGTTATCTCGCATTACGGACCCCGGCCCGAAGCCGACCTCCGGAAACTGATGGCCGAAAAGCTCTGATCTAGGGCTGCGGGCGGTAATCCTCGCGCCTGAGCGTGATCATGTAAGCCGCGATCTGGTCCACCTGCGCGCGGCTGAGGTCGAAATCCATCACCTCGGGATAATTGTGCGCGTCCATCAGCCAGTCGCCCAGCGTGTCCTCGGACAGGCCGGGGCGATTGGCGATCGCCTCGAAGCTGGGCGATTGCGGGTTGGGCGAGAGGAAGGGCGGTTCGATCGCGTGGCATCCGCCGCAGGCCGCCTCGACGAAAGCGGGCGGGTCGGGCTCCATCACCGCGTCGGATCCGGAGGCGGTCTGGCAGGCGGCGAGCGGCACGGCGGCAGCAAGGAGGGCGATGGTTCTCATGGCGGAAGGATAATCCCGTAAGGCCCGTTCGCCTAGCGTCATTCGCCCGATTGCCGTTCGCGCTCGATTTCCCGCCAGCCTATGTCGCGGCGGCAGAAGCCGGTCGGAAAAGAGACCCGGTCGACCGCTTCATAGGCACGGGTCTGCGCTTCGGTGACGCTCGCGCCGCTCGCGGTGACGTTCAGCACCCGCCCGCCATTGGCGATGAGCGCGCCGGCCTTTTGCGCGGTGCCCGCATGAAAGACCTTCGCGCCGTCGCTTTCGGCGTCACGCAGGTCAATGGGCCCGCCCTTTTCGGGTGTCCCGGGATAGCCTTTTGCGGCCATCACCACGGTCAGTGCGGTCTCGGGCGCGAAGTCGGCCCGCACACCTTTCAATTCGCCCCGTGCGCAGGCGAGCATGATCGCGGCAAGATCGCCGCGCAGCCGCATCATCAGCACCTGGCATTCGGGATCGCCGAAGCGGCAATTGTATTCGATCAGCTTGGGCCCCGCCTCGGTCAGCATCAGCCCTGCATAAAGGACGCCGACATAGGGATTGCCGTCCGCCGCCATCGTTTCGACCGTGGGGCGGATGATTTCCTCCATCACGCGGGTCTGGAGTTCGCGGGTGAGCACGGGGGCGGGCGAATAGGCGCCCATGCCGCCGGTATTGGGGCCGGCATCGCCCTCTCCCACGCGCTTGTGGTCCTGCGCGCTGCCGAAAGGTAGGATGAACGTGCCGTCGGTCAGCGCGAAGAAGCTCGCTTCCTCGCCTTCCATGAATTCCTCGATCACGACCTCGGCACCGGCTTCGCCGAACTGTCCGCCGAACATGTCGGCGAGCGCGATCTCGGCCGCATCGATGTCGTCGGCGATGACCACGCCCTTGCCCGCGGCGAGCCCGTCCGCCTTGAGCACGAAGGGCGGGGCGAATTTCGCGAGCGCGGTGCGCGCTTCGTCGAGCGCGGCGCTGCGGACATAGCCCGCGGTCGGGATTTCGGCGCGCGCGCACAGGTCCTTGGTGAAGCCTTTCGAGCCTTCGAGCCGCGCGGCGGCCTTCGACGGGCCGAACACCGCGATCCCCTCGTCGCGCAAACTGTCGGCGAGCCCGTCGACCAGCGGCGCTTCCGGCCCCACGACGACCAGCGCGACATCCTTTTCATGGGCGAACCGGGCGACGCTCATGTGATCGTTCACATCGAGCGCGACGCATTCGGCCTCCTCGGCGATTCCCGGATTGCCGGGGGAGGCGTAGAGCCTCGAAAGGCTCGGGGATTGCGCCAGCTTCCATGCTAGCGCATGTTCGCGCCCGCCCGATCCCAGCAACAGGACATTCATGGCTCGCACCCCTTCCGATACAGACGATACAGGCAATGCCGGGCTGGTAGCGCGCGCGCGTCAGGGCGACAACGCCGCCCCGCTTTCGATCACCGAGATTTCGAACCTTTTGAAGCGCACGGTCGAGGACCGTTTCGGCCATGTCCGCCTGCGGGGTGAGCTGTCCGGCGTGAAACGCGCCGCCTCGGGCCATCTCTATTGCTGTCTCAAGGACGACAAGGCCGTGCTCGACGGGGTGATGTGGCGCGGCAGCACGCAGCGCCTTTCCTTCGTGCCTGAGGACGGGCTGGAAGTGATCGCGACCGGCAAGCTCACCACCTATGCCGGGCGCTCGAAATACCAGGTCGTGATCGAGAGCCTCGAACTCGCGGGCGAGGGCGCGCTGCTGGCGCTGCTGGAAAAGACCCGCGCGCGGCTCGACGCCGAGGGCCTGTTCGCGCCCGAGCGCAAGCAGGCGCTGCCTTTCTTGCCGCGCACGATCGGGGTCGTTACATCTCCGACGGGATCGGTCATTCGCGACATCCTCCACCGCCTCGCCGACCGTTTTCCGAGCCATGTCGTCGTCTGGCCGGTGCTGGTGCAGGGGCAGGGCGCGGCCGAACAGGTGGCGAGCGCAATCCGCGGCTTCGACGCGCTGGCGCCGGGAGGCCCGGTGGCGCGGCCCGACCTCCTGATCGTCGCGCGCGGCGGGGGGTCGATCGAGGACCTGTGGAGCTTCAACGAGGAGATCGTCGTGCGCGCCATCGCCGATTGCTCGATCCCGACCATCTCCGCCGTCGGCCATGAAACCGACACCACGCTCGCCGATTTCGCCGCCGATCGCCGCGCGCCCACGCCAACGGCGGCGGCGGAAATGGCTGTGCCGGTGCGCCGCGACCTCGCCCTGACGCTCGCCGATTTTGCCAATCGCAAGCAGCGCGCGGTCTATCGCCCGGTCGAACTCGGGCGCGAACGGCTCGAAGCGCGCGCCCAGCGCCTGCCCCGGCCCGAAGAGCTGCTCCAGCCGCAGGCGCAGCGGCTCGACGAGGCCTCCGAGCGGCTGCGCCGCGGCCTGTTGGACCGCGCCGGGCAGGGGCGCGAACGGCTGGTGGGTGTCGCCTCGCGGCTTCATCCCAGCATGCTCATCCGTGCGCATGGCGATGCGCAGCGCAGGCTCGTCGCGACGCGGCTGGTCCCGGCGCTGGTCCAGCGGCCCCTGCGCGATGCGGGCGAACGGCTTTCCGCGCTGGCGCGGCTGGCGGAGCAGCTTCACCCTGAAAAGCCGCTTGCCCGGGGCTATGCCATCGTCCGCGCGGCTTCCGGTAAGGCGCTGACCCGCAAGGCGCTGGCCCAAAAGGAGGCGACGCTCTCGCTCCAGTTCGCCGACGGTTCGCTGACGGTCACTCCCGGACGATCAGCGGCCGGTTCAGGAGGCGGCAAGCCGCGTTCCTCCAATCCCGGATCCCCGGCGCCCGCTCCGCGACAGGACGATTTGTTCGGATAGGCAACCGCTGCTATGGAAGACCGCATGTTGATGTCCACCTCAGACAAGGCCGCAAGGCTCTATTACGGCCCCGCCAGTTTCCGCGTCCTGCGCCCCGGCCAGCACGTCGTGTGCGCGGTGACGGGCGAGATCATCCCGCTCGACGAATTGCGCTACTGGAGCGCAGAGCTGCAGGAGGCCTACGCCTCCGCCGAGATCGCGACCCGCCGCCTGCTCGGCCGGGCATGACCCTTCGCCCCATGCGCCGGTCGCTGCCGGTCGTCTCGGCCCTCGGAGCTGTCTTCCTGCCCGCCTTTTCCCCGGGCGAGGCCGCCGCCACGCCTGACCCGGTCGCAGCCGCTCCTTCCGAGGAGGCAGAGGATGCGCCCTTCCCGTCCGAAACCGGGAAGCGATTCGAGATCGACGGGGCGCTCATCCAAGGCGGTTTCCTGCGCGGGACCGCACCCGAGGGGGCCGAGCGCCTCGTTCTGGGCGACCAGCCGGTCGAAATCGCGCCGGACGGCAGTTTCTTCGCCGCCTTCGACCGCGACGCGCCCGAAGCGCTGGTGCTCAAGGCCGAACTCGAAGACGGTGCCTCCTTGCGCCGCGAACTCGCCATTTCCCCGCGCAAATGGGACATTGAACGGGTCAACGTGGACAAGCGCAGCGGCGGCGCGAGCGAGGCGTGGTGGCGCAAACGCAAGCCCGAATGGGAAGCGATCGTCGCCGCGCGCGCGAAGGAAACCGGGGCGGACGGCTGGCGGCAGGATTTCATCTGGCCGGTCAGGGGGCGCATTTCGGGCCGCTTCGGACGCCAGCGCATCTATCAGGGCGAGCCGGGCAGCTATCATTCCGGCATCGACATCGCGCCCGGAGCGGGCACGCCTTTCGTCGCACCCGCCGACGGCGTGGTGGTCCTCGCCCGCACCGGCTTCAGCCTCGAAGGCTCGCTCATCATCATCGATCATGGAATGGGGCTGAACAGCGCGTTCCTCCATGCGTCCAAAATCGCGGTGGAAGAAGGCGAGGCGGTCAGGCAGGGGCAGCATATCGGCAATGTCGGCTCCAGCGGGCGGGCGACGGGGCCGCACCTGCACTGGAGTCTCAAGTGGAAGGACTGGCGGCTCGATCCGCTGCTGCTTGCAGGGCCGATGGACTGACATGCGCCGCAAATGCGTGATCGCGGCGCTCGGCGTTGCCCTGATGTGCGCGCCGGGAACATGGCTGCGCACGCCGGTTCCGGATAACTCGCCCGCCAGCGTTTTGGTCGAACGGATCGCGGGGGCTTCCCCGACGCGCGACGGCGCCTGGCAGGTCGCGGGCGTTTGGCGTTACAGTGCGGACAGCCGCAATTTCGGCGGGTATTCGGCGCTTCTCGCTTTCGATGAGGACCGTTTCGCGGCCTTTTCCGATCGCGGGCACCGCTTTGTCTTCCCCCTGCCCCGGGCAGAGGACAGGACGCCCGTTTCGGGCGGAGGACGTCCCATCCGCCCTGGAAGACGAGCTCTGGGACATCGAATCGGCGACCCGAGATCCGGCGACGGGCCATTACTGGCTGGGCTTCGAGAATTTTCACGCGATCCTTCGCTACACGCCGGGGCATGCCCCTGACGCGATGCGCGTGCTCGAAGGAGAGGTCGGATGGCCGTCCAATGCGGGCGCCGAGGCGATGATCCGGCTGGCCGACGGGCGGTTCGTGGTGCTGCCCGAGGGCGGGGACGAGGGCCTGGTGTTCGCTTCCGATCCGGTCCTGGGTGCGAGCGCCGAGCCATTCGATTTCCGGCGCCCGGTCCCCGGCTATGCAGCGACCGACCTTGCCCAGCTGCCCGACGGGCGGGTGTTGCTGCTGATGCGCGACACGGTCTTCGCGATTCCGCCGTTCGAGACGCTGATCGCGATCGGGCCGCCCCCGCGTGCGGGCGAGGCGTGGACGCCCCGGCTAGCCCTGCGGCTCGATCCGGTCATTCCGAGCGAGAATTACGAGGGGCTGGCCGTACGCCCGCTGGAGGATGGCCGCGTGGCGGTCTGGCTGATGGCCGACGACAATCTTTCGGTCTTGCAGCGCACGCTGCTGGCAAAGCTGGTTTTCGACTCGTCCGCCGAACGCGACTGAGCGTTGGCGCGACCGGAAACGCAAGAAGGCGTGACGGGTCGCCCCGCACGCCTTCTTGCGATGACCGACCGTAAACGGCGGATCAGGCCGAAGCAGCCGCCTTCTTGAGCTCGCGCTTCACCTTAAGCGCGCGCGGCGAAAGCTTCTCGTCGTTGGTCTTGAGCAGCCAGTTGTCGAGCCCGCCATTGTGTTCGACCGAGCGCAGCCCGTGCGTCGAAACGCGGAACTTGAAGCTGCGGTCCAGCTTCTCCGAAAGCAGGGTGACGTTCTGCAGGTTCGGCAGGAAGACGCGCTTGGTCTTGTTGTTGGCGTGGCTCACATTGTGGCCAACCTGGCGGCCCTTGCCGGTCAGTTCGCAAATCCGCGACATGATATCTCTCGTTTCATCGTGTTGGCGGGCGAGCCTGCCGAGGCCTCGAAAACGATTCGGCCCCGCGAAAAACTCGGTTTGACCCGGAAAGCGGCGCGCATAACCACGGAGACCCCGATCGTCAAGGCGGAACATACCTTCGCCCGGCCACGTTGATGCCACGATTACGAAGGGCGCGCACCTTTAACTACGCGCCGAAGACTATGGAGGACTTCCCATGAAACGCATCATTGCAACCACTTTTGCCGCCACCGCCGCGCTCGGCCTCGCCGCCTGCGACGTCGAACAGACCGAGGAAGGCGACATGCCCGAAGTCGAAGGCGGGAACATGCCCGAATATGACGTGGAAGGCCCCGATGTCGATGTCGGCACAGAGGAGCAGACTGTCGAAGTGCCAACGGTTGATGTAGACCCGGCGGACGATGGTGAAGCCGAATAGGAAAGCCGCGATGCGGCCCGTGACCGCGTGACGGGGTTGGATACGGCCGGGGCAGCGCCCCGCTGGCCGATCCCCGATCCGATGCGGGCCGCCTTGCAGGCAGCTCACGAAGCGGCGCGGGCCGGGGAAGTCCCGGTCGGCGCCGCTGTCGTGCGCGGCGCACAGGTGATCGCGATTGCCGCCAACGCGACCCGCTCGCCCCCCGATCCCACCGGCCATGCCGAAATCCGCGCCCTGCGCCTGGCGGCCGAGGCGATCGGGGACGAGCGGCTGACGGGCTGCGATCTCTATGTCACTCTCGAACCCTGCGCGATGTGCGCGGGCGCCATTTCCCATGCCCGCATCGCCCGCCTCTATTACGCCGCGAGCGATCCCAAGGGCGGCGCCGTCGAACACGGCGCGCGGGTTTTCGAGCAGAAGCAATGCCTCCACCGACCCGAGGTCTATTCCGGCATGGGGGAAACCGAGGCGGCGGAACTGCTGAGGGGCTTCTTCAGGGAGCGGCGCTGACCGCGCGGCCCTAGCCGCGTAGCCAGCGGAGCGCCTCCTCCTCCTCGTCGAGGTCGAAGGTTCGCATCTCTGGCTTCACCAGCGCACCCATCGCGCCTGCCATTGCCCTCAGCCAATCCGGACCGCCGACCACGGCATAGCGTTCGACCCGGTTCAGCAGATCGAGTTTGGTCCCCCAGACCTTGCCGCTCAGGGCCGAATCCGAATCGAAGCCGTGCCACTTGCGGATCACCACTATCAGCTTCGAACATTCCGGGCGGCTCAGCTTTGCCTGGGCCATCGCTAGGATGCGTTCCGATTCCTCGCGGTCGAGCCGGCCGACCAGTTCGAACCCGGCGATATCCTCGCCAAGGTCGAGCTCGTTCACCGCGCCGCCATGCGGGTGGTCGTTCTCTCCCAGCACCCATGCGCGCGCGGCATCGATCTCGTCCTCGTCATAGACCGCGTAGCTGACACCCGGCAGCAGCGCGCTTTCGAGCCGGGCGGCGCTGCGCATCCATTCCTCGTCGGAAACTAGCGCGATCCGGTCGAGCGAATAGATCCAGCGCAGCAAAGCGGGGATGTGGACCAGTTCCTCGCTCATCGCCGAAAACGACCAGCTGGCGAGCGAGACGAGGTCGATGAGGACATTGCCGCCCTGGCCCTGCCCATGGTGTTCCTTTGCGAATTCGACGAAGGCGCGTGCATCATCCTCGTGGAATTCGCCATAGACCGCGATGCGGTGCGCATTGGGTCCGATTTTCTCGATATCGATCATTGGCTTTCTCCCGTCCCTTAAAGCCCCCGCCAGATCCAGGCCGACGCCGCATTCCCTGCGCCGAAGCGGCGGGCATCGCAGCGAGACGGCCGGAAGTTCCCGTCATAGCAGAGCCGGATTTCCTCGAGCCAGCCGCGTTCGTTGAGCTTCACACCCACATCGGCAGGCGACCATCCGCGATTGGCCTGCGCGAAGGCGTCGCGGATGCGGCCGGCGGTGAGGCCGTCCTCGCCGCTGATTCTGTCGTAATCGGGGATGCGCAGGCCACCGAAAAGGATGCGCGTGACGCGGAAATATGTGGCCGGGCGCCGCGCCATGCACGATCCGTGCTTGGCCCATTGCCGCGCGGCGAGCCGGGCTGAGGGCATCACGCACATCTGCGCGCGGATTTCAGCCGGGGTCGGTTTCGGTCCGCTCGCGCACCATTGCGGCCAGCGCCCTCGCGCGCCCTGCGGCCACAGGCCATGCACGACGAGGCCGAACGTACCCCGCTCGCCCGAACACTGGAAGCGGTGCCCGCGTTGCCCTTCGCGCGGGCGGCAGAATTCCGGCGACCAGCTGAGCGCGAGGGTATAGCCGGTCAACGGCATTTCCAGGCGCGGGCCGTCCGGCGCGATGGCTGGGACCGAACGGATCGCGGGCGCGCGGCACTGATAGGCCTGCGCCTGGGCGGCAGGCGGAAGGGCCAGTGCCGCCAGTAGCAGCAGCGCCCTACTCGAACACCGCCGGATCATCGCTCTTCCTTGCGAACCAATCATTCGCCGCGCGCGTATAGAGCAGCGCCACCGCGACCAGCGAAATCGACTGGCCGGCGAGCACGCCCGGCAGGGCATACAGCATCGGCAGGTTGGAAAGGATCAGGACGACCTTGACCCCCGCCATCGCGGTGATGAAGCCGCGCGCGAACCGGCTCGCCCAGAGCCACACCGCAAGGATCGGGATCAGTTCGACCGTGAACCATGCCGAACTCGCCACGATCGTCCAGTCGCGGTTCCATTCGAAGCCGAGGCCCAGCGAGCGCAGGATCTCCTCCTGCGCGGGCAGGTCCCTCAGCGCGGCGGCGAGATTCCAGGCGGCGAGCCCCAGCAGCACCGCGGCGAAGGCATGGACAGCCAGCGGGCGCGGTCCCCTGACGGTTCGCATCTGTCAGGCCGGCTCGAAATCGAGGCCGATATCGGCGGCGGGCGCGCTTTGGGTGAGGCGCCCGACCGAGACATAGTCGACCCCGCTCGCCGCCCTGGCGGCGATGGTCGAAAGGTCGATGCCGCCGCTCGCCTCGCTCGCCGCGCGTCCGGCGATGATCGAAACCGCTTCGCGCAGCGTTTCCGGGTCCATGTTGTCGAGCAGGATGTGATGCGCGCCAGCCGCCAGCGCGGCTTCGATCTGGTCCAGTCGGTCGACCTCGCAGATGATGGGCCTGACCCCCGCCTCGGCCGCACGGCGGACCGCCTCGCCGACCGATCCGGCGACCGCGACGTGGTTGTCCTTGATCATGGCCGCGTCCCACAGCCCCATGCGGTGGTTCTCGGCGCCGCCCATCCGGGTTGCGTATTTCTCGAGCGCGCGCAGGCCCGGCAGGGTCTTGCGCGTGTCGAGCAGGGTGCAGGTCGCGCTCCCGGCTCGCATCGCGGTGACATAGGCGCGGGTCATGGTAGCGATGCCGGATAGGTGCTGGACCGTGTTGAGCGCGCTCCTTTCGGCGGTGAGCAACGCGCGCGCCTTGCCCGAGAGGCGCATGAGCTCGCTCCCGGCCTCGACCGCGTCGCCGTCCGCGACCAGCGTTTCGATGGTGCAATCGGGATCGAGCGCGCGGAAGAACGCCTCGGCCAGCGGTAGGCCGGCGACGACGATCGCGTCGCGGCTGTCCATGACGCCCGAAAAACGCGCCTCGGCCGGGATGACGCTGTCCGAAGTGACATCGCGCCCGCCACCTTCGACGCCCTCACCGAGATCCTCGGCAAGGGTGTTTCGGACGAAGCGATCGAGGTCGAAATCGGGCAGGGTGAACTGGTCCATCTCCGACCCCTAGCCGTTCGCATAGAGCGAAGTCGAGATGCGCCGCGCGCGCGTCTCTAATGCGCTCGACACGAACGGGAGAGGGATGCGCCATAGCATCGGACCCGCAAGGGTCCGCAAGGCCGACCTGCCGCCCGCGGCGGGCGCAGCTCTGCTGCGCGCCTGGCGAGGACGCAGCCCCGACGGGGCTGTGCGAAACAAATCAGTGCACGAAGCGCGCCACCACGTCGCGATAGGAGCGCGAGACCTTCACCTCGGCGCCCGAATCGAGCACGAGGAAGCATTCCCCGTTGGTGTGTGGCTTGACCTGCCTGACCTGGTCGAGATTGACGATGGTGGAACGGTGCACGCGCTGGAACTTGCGCGGATCCAGCCGCCGTTCGAGATCCTTCATCGTCTCGCGCAGGATCAGCGAATTGTCGCCGGTATAGATGCACATGTAATCGCCCGCGGCCTCGATATGCTCGATCGAATCGACTTCGACGCGGAAGATCTGGCCGCGGTCCTTGACGTTGATGAGCTTTTCGAAGCGGTCGCCTGCGGTGCCATCGGCATCGGTGAACTCGGCCGCCCGATCAGGGGCGACTTCGGCCAGCACGTCGAGCAATTGCTCGGCATCCTCGGTCGATTTCTTCTGCGCGATGCGTTCGCGGACCCGCTCGATCGTATCGGCGAGGCGGACCTCGTCGACCGGTTTCATGAGATAGTTGACCGCGTTCGCCTCGAAGGCGCGGATTGCGTGTTCCTCGTAGGCGGTGACGAAGACGAACAGCGGCGGCTCGATCTCCATCACGCCCTTGACCACGGAAAAGCCGTCGAAGCCGGGCATCTGGATGTCGAGAAAGACGAGGTCGGGTTTCTCGGTCTTGATCTTGCGGATCGCCTCGCGCCCGTTCGAGCAGGTGTCGATCACCTCGACGTCCTCGAAGGCCTGGAGGCGGACCTGGAGGCCCTGAATGGCGAGTTTTTCGTCGTCGACGAGGATGGTGCGAATGGTCATGCGGAAGTTCCGATCGTGCGTTGGGGGTTTAAATCGATGACGTTGTCCGCCGTGCCGCTGCGGGGGGCATCGGGCACGGAGGCCGTGTCGGCTCGGGAATTTCCGGTCGCCTGGCTTGAACGCGCCGGCGCGCTGGCGGTTTCGTCCTGCGGGGTGAAGGGAATCTCGATCACCACGGTGAACCCGCCGCCCGGCTCCGAACGGGTATCGAAGATGTGGGAGGCGCCGTAGGCCTGGATCAGGCGGTTGCGGATATTGGCAAGGCCGACCCCGGTCGAGACCGGCCTGCCGCTCTCGCCGGCGGCGCCCTGGGCCGCGCGGATCCTGTCGGCCTGCGCGGCATAGTCGAGCAGGTCGTGCTGGACCGGCACGTCCATGCCCGGCCCGGTATCCTCGACCGTCATGCGCAGACGGTCGCCGATCACCTTGGCGGTGAGCGCAATGCGCGCCCCTTCTTCCTGCGGGCTGACGGCGTATTTGACCGCATTCTCGACCAGCGGCTGGAGCAGCATCGAGGGCAGGATCGCGGACAGCGCCGTCTCCTCGATATCGAAATGAGTCCGCAGCCGCTCCTCGAAGCGCATGCGCTCGATGTCGAGATAGAGGTTCAGCGTCTCGACCTCCTGGGCAAGCGTGACCTGGCTGCCCGGCTCCATGATGAGCGTGTGGCGCAGAAAGCTTGAAAGCCGCGTGAGCATCGCGTTGGCGGGTTCGGTCTGTTTGAGCAGCACCAGCGTGCTGATCGAATTGAGCGTGTTGAACAGGAAATGCGGGTTGAGCTGGTAGCGCAGCATGGCGAGCTGCGCGGCGGTGGTCTGCGCCTCCAGCCGTTCGAGCCGGTCGGCCTGCTGTTCCACGGTCAGGAAATAGTTGATCGCGTAATAGAGCGCGCTCCACCCGCCGAGCAGGGTGAGCGGGATGTAGGAGAGGCCGATGAAGCGCTGGGCGAAGCTGGTTTCGCGCGCGGCGCCGTAATAGATCCCCTGCACCCAGGCATCGATCGAGGTGTGAAAGATCACCGCGATCATCAGGACCAGCGCGGTCACGCCCCAGGTGACGATCGGCTGGCGATTGATGAGCTGGCGGTAGATCACCGACAGGATGCAGCTGATCGAGAAACCGGTGATGGTGGTGACGAGAATCAGCGCGAGCAGATCGAACGGCTGGTCGTTGGCAAAGGCGATCACCGCGCGCAGCAGGAAAGCGCCGCCCCAGCCGGCAAGCTGGAGGTTCCAGAAGGCGCGGTTCTTGCTGGCGAAGAACGGCGCTGGCTGGATCGCGAGAACGGACATGATTGGCCCATGTAGACCATTTTGGCGCAGATAGCAGGGGCTTTCGGGAACCATGGGCGCGCGCGCCGAACCGTTCGGCGCACCGGGCGGGGCGAAAGCGGGTTTGAAGGGCGCGGTGAAAGGCGGCGCCTGGCCGCCGGGTCAGCGCTCCTTGTCGGGATCGATTCCGCGCTTGAAATGCGCCGACCAGTCGGCCTTGCCCTCGCGCGCCATCAGCTCGCGGATGAGCGGGATCTCGGCGGCGATGACTTCGGCGCGTTCGTCCCAGCCGTCATGCGTGCGGGCACGGAACAGGCCGCCATCATGCTTGCGCCCCCAGGTTTCCATGAAACGGATCGCGGCTTCGGGGTCGTAGCCCGCATTGGCGAGCAGCCAAGGCATCAGCCGGTCGGCCTCGCGCTCGGTCCGGCGCACATGGCGGCGCTTGCGCTTGTTGCGGTCGAGCCATTCGCTGTGGGCGAGGAAATTGTGCGCCAGTTCGTGCGCGACGACCCCCGCGAAGACCGCTTCCTCGTAGGAGAAGGCGGGAAATTCGATCCCGATCACGACCCGTTCCCCGTCGGCGACGGCGCGGCGGCCGCCGCCCATCAGTTCGAACCGAGTGGCGCAGACGTCGACCGGGGTCACGCGCGCCTCTCCGCCATCGGCGAAGCGGACCGTGATCCCGCCATGTTCGGCGAGCATCGCATCAACATGGTCGTGCGCGCGCTTCAGCCGCCGCCAGTCCTTGCGGCTGCCAGAGGGCCATTCATTGGGATCGAACCGTTCGAGCGCCACGATCTCGCGGTTGCGCGCGAATTCGCCCGACAGCGCCGCGGGCGAGCCGCGCGCGGCTGTCTCGACCGCGAAATCGCCCTCGAAGCCAAGCGCCGCGCGCGCGATCTTCGGCGAACCGTAGCTGGCAAGGTCCTGCAATTGCAGGCCGATCGAGGGGATCACGCGCGGGCAGAATTCGGCATTGCCGCGGATGATTGTCCAGCCGACATCCTGCAGGCGCTGATCGGCATCCTGGAACCGCGCGATCGCCGCGCGCTCGGCGTCGAGGTCGACGCCCCCGATGTCGGGCTCCGCGGCAAGCGGCGTGGCAAGCCCTGCCCAGCCGGCGAGGAGCGCGGCGAGAACGATCCCCCGCATCGCGCTCAGCCTTCCGCTCTCGTCCCGGCTTCGCTCACGGCCTTGCTCAGCGCATCGTAGCCGACCGCGCCGCTGATCGTCGCATCGCCCGTCACGAAGGCTGGCGTGCCGTTAAAGCCGAGCGCGCGGGCGAGGCTGAAATTGCGCGCGAGTTCGACCGAGACCGCGTCCGACTGCATGTCGGCGCGCGCGCGTTCCATGTCGAGACCGATTTCCCGTGCGACCGCCTCGGCGCTTTCCGGTCCGGCCGGGCCGCGCGCGAACATGGCGTTGTGAAAGGCGGCGTATTTGCCCTGCATGGCGGCGGCGAGCGCCATGCGCGCGGCCGCTTCGGAGCCTTCGAATTGCGGCATTTCGCGCAGCACCACCTTCAGTTCGGGATCATCCTCGATCAGGCGGGCGACATCCTCGAGGCTCGCTTCGCAATAGCCGCAATTGTAGTCGGAAAACTCGACCAGCACCTTCGAGCCCTGCGGGTTGCCGAGCACTGCGCCCGGGAAGGGTTCGTAGACTTCATCGCCAAGCTCGGCGAGGCGTTCGCGCGATTGTTCGGCTTGGTAGGCCTCGGCTATTTCCTGCAGCATGCTCGGATTGGCGAGGAGGTATTCGCGGGTGCGGCTGTCGGCCAGCCCCGCATAGGACCAGATCGCCGCCCCGAGAAACCCGAAGACGAGCGCGATGAGCGCGGTGAGAAGCGAGTTGCGAAAGCTGGCGGACATGATCTCGAGCGATGTTTGAAAGGGTTCGGGAGGGCGGCGGCGCGGCTAGCGCGAATCGCGCAGCCGTTCGAGAGCGGAGCGCGCCTGCAGGGCGATGTCCTGCGCGCGGATCCAGTCGGGCGTGCCGCGCGGCAGCGCCGCCTCGGCGGCCTGCGCGCTTCTCAGCGCTTCGGGATAGCGGCGCGCCATGACCTGCTGTTCAGCGCTGGCGAGGCGTGCACGGGCGATGTCGCCGCGCGCGGCATAAACCATGCCCAACTGGTACCACGCGAATGGATTGAGCCTGTCGCGCCCGACCGCCGCGCGCAGGACGCGCTCGGCCTCGGCGTAATTCGCCTCGTCCTCGGTCGCGATCAGCGCGTGGCCGAACATCGAGGCGATGAGCGGCTGGTTCAGCGTCAGCTCGGTCGCGCGGCGCAGGGGGACGAGCGCTTCGTCGGGGCGCCCGGATTCGAGCAGGACCTGCCCCTCGAGCTCGAGGAAATAGGGATTGTTCGGCTCCATCGCGAGCAGCGCATCGGCTTCGGCGAGCGCTTTCTCGACCCGGGCGTCCTTGTGCCAGGCATAGGCCCGCGCATAGCGCGCCGCGACGCGCATATCGCTGGGCGGATAGGCATTAAGGGTTCGCTCGGGCTCGGCGAGATAGCCGTAGAGCTTGGCCTGGACCCGCTCGAAACGCTCCTGCAGTTCCCGGTCTTCCGGCGCGTCCCAGGCTTCGTCCTGCTGGAGCAGGCCGCGAAGGGTCTGGATGCGGTCGCCCGACAGCGGGTGGGTGCGGCCATAAGCGGCCTCGTCAGCCTGGCTGTAGCCGCGCCTTATCTCGAAATTGCGGAGCTTCTCGAAGAAGGAGATCATGCCCTTCCCGGTGATCCCGGCGCCCGACAGGTAACGCGCACCGGCAAGGTCGGTGGAAGCTTCCTGGTTGCGGTTGAAGGCCAGGAAACTGCCCATCGCGGCCTGCTGACCCGCCATCATGGCGCCCATCGCGGCTTCACCCGCCCCTGCGAGCGCCGCGCCGACGCCGAGCAAGAGCGAAAGGATCGTGATGCCCTGCGCCGCCTTCACTCGCTCCTCGAAACGGACCACGTGGCCTGCGGTGATATGGCCGAGTTCGTGCGCGATCACGCCCTGAACCTCGTTCGCGGTGTCGGCGACCGAGAGCAGGCCGGTGTGGATGTAGACCACCTGTCCGCCCGCGACGAAGGCGTTGATCGAGGGGTCGTTGATGAGGACGATCTCGACGTTCTCGGGCTCGAGCTCGGACGCTTCGACCAGCGGGCGCGCCATGTCGGCGAGCAGCGCCTCGGTCTCGGCATCGCGCAGCACCGATTGCGCCGCCGCCTGCGTCGCCGCCAGCGCAAGGCTCGCAAGGAAGGCGAGCGCGTAAGCGAGCGGGCGCCAGGGGGCAGCTCGATATGACAGGGCCGGGAGGAGCGACATCGTGCGCGGGTTCTAGCGTGTTTGCGCCTGAACGGAAACTGAAAGCGAGCCGGTGCCCGCGGCCTCGCGGGCGAAGCGCACGATCCTTTGCGCGACGTCGCGCCGCCAGCGCCACGGCGCGGCGAGCGCGAGGAGCGGATCGTTGTGGTTCGCCTCCCGCAGGAAAAGCGTTTCGACCGGGCCGCCGGCCGCCTCGATCCGGCGGGCGAGTTCGCGGCTGTTGCGGGGCTTCACGAGATCGTCCGCCTCGCCATGGACGAGCAGGACGGGCGGGGCATCGCCGGTCACATGGGTCACGGGCTGGGTGGCCCCGGGATCGGGCGCAGCGCCGAACGCGGCTTGCGAGGAATCGCTCTCGAAGGGGTAGAAATCATACGGCCCGGCAAGACCGACCACGCCCGCGATCGCGTCCTGCGGCACACCCGCCTGCGCGAGCCAGCGCCGCTCCAACGCGGCCATCACGACATTGTAGGCCCCAGCCGAATGACCCGCGAGCACGATCCTGTCGGGATCGCCGCCATGGCGCGTGATGTTTTCGTGGGTCCAGCGGATCGCCGCGGCCGTGTCCTCGACCATGGCGGGATATTCCCCACCCGGAACGAGGCGATAGCCCGCCAGCACGACGACGAAGCCCTCCGGCACGAAGGCCCGCCCGACAAAACCGTAATCCTCCGGATCGCCCGATTTCCAGCTGCCGCCATGGACGAACAGCAGGACCGGGCGCGGCCTGTCGTCAGCAAGGCCCTCGGACACCTGGCAGGGGCCCCAGACGACGACTTTCTGATGCGGGTCGGGGCCCGTGGAGGCGATGCCGCGACGGCACGCATCGCGATCCTCGCCCGCGATGCGATCGATCGTGTCGAGCACGGCCGGGCCATTGCGCATGATCGCGACCTGCAGCGCCGCCCCGCCCAGCAGGAGGACGCCGAGCAGGATTCCGAGGCTCCACCACACTTTGCGCATTCTCCTTCTCACCCCGCTTCCGGCTCGCCTGGGCCGCTGCGGGGCACCTGGCCCTCGCTCGCCGTGCGTACGAGACCTTCGACCCCGCCTTCGAAATCGAGCCCGGCGGTTTCGAGAAAACGTGCCGCCGCGCGGTAGTCGCTCCCGGTCCAGAACGGCACCCCCGCCGCCTCTATCGCCGCCTTAGCGCGATGTTCCCCATCGGTCAGCGGCGCGCCCGCGACTTCGCGGATGAAGACCGCCGCGATGCGATCGGGATGGGCCTCGGCGATTGCGCCGAAGGCGAGGAGGTCGCGCTGCGTGTCGTCGCCGATCAGGGCGAAGCGGAGCTGCGGGAAAGTCGAGATTATGCGCCGGATCGCCTCGAGCTTGTGCGAGCCGTGCCCCTCCTTGCCCAAGGTGCGGCGATTGAATCCCCAGTCGCGCAGCATGACCGGACCCAGCGGCAGGCCGCGCTCGCGCTTGAAGGTGACGAGATAGGAAAACAGGTTCCACGGGCTCGAGGAGACGTAGAAGACCGGCCGCACCCGCGCCTGCGGGGCGATGGCGCCGATCGCCCCGCCCGCCTTTTCGGTCCCGTGCGTCCCGTGCGCAGACCCGCCAAGTGCGGTGAAGAAGCCGGTCGCGCCGGGGACGAGCACGCGCTCGCTCGGCATCTGGGCGAAGACCCGCTTCCAATTGCGGGCAATGGCGCGGAAATTGCCGGTGATCCCGGTTTCGAGGATGGTGTCGTCCACGTCCGAGATGATCCCCATGCGCGTCTCGCCTCCGGGCGCGAGGATATAGGCCGGCGCCTCGCCCGGCTCGCCCCGGTCGGGGCAGCGCCAGCGCAGGGTCGCGTGTTCCCACCGGGTGCGCGGGGCGGGCGGGCAGGCGGGTGCAATCGGCAGGTCGAACCGCACGAAGCCCTCGGGCCCGGTCACGCCCTCGCCGCGGATCACTTCGCCATTGGCGCAGTCATATACGATTTCGACTGACAGGCCCGGCACCTCGCGCGAGGCGTATTCGCCCAGCATCGTTGCGAAATCGCGCCAGAAGCTGCGCGCCTCGAAGACGGGTTCGCGCGCACGGATGGCGCGGGCACCCAGATAGAGATGCTCGGCGTTGCGATAGCCGAAAAACGGCTGCACGCGGACAGGGCCGCGCCGTGAGAACAGGCCGAGCAGCATTGCCGGCGATCTAGCCGCCCCGGGCGGCAAGGCCAAGGGGCGATGGCGGGGCCTTTCGCGGAGCGGGGGGTTCTACCCGACCATTTTCCTCGCCGCGCGCTCGATCAGGGGCACGTCCTCCTCGATCTCGCCGAGCAGGTGGACCGTCCCGGTCTCGTCGCGGCGGATCATCAGGAGGCCGAATTCGGGCCCGTCGGGCGACAGGTCCTCGAACATCAACGCTTCGAGCTCGCGCAGCTTTTCGGCGAGCGCCTCGCGCACGGCCTTTTCGGTCTCGACGGGCTTGCCCGCTTCCTCGCGGCGCAGGCGGCGTTCGGCCTGGACGACGGCCTTGAGGCCGCCCTCCACTTCGCCGAGGAAGCCCGCTAGCGCCCCGCGTTCGAGGCCGATTCGGTGGGCGTGGGAAAGGACGGCGGCATATTCGGTGAGCCGGGTCTTGTCGTAATCGCTGCCGAAGACGAGCTTGACCACCGGGGTCATCGGGGCGCGGTCCTGTATCGTCAGTCCGCTTTCGGCTACCAGCTCGGCGAATTCCTCCGGCGCGTCCTGGGCCGCGAGCGAGACGTCATAGGCGCGGCCGACCGCGGCATAGAGCGCGGTGCGGCTGCGATCCTCGCTCGCGCTCGCATTGCGCGCAAGCTCGCGGGCCGAGGCGAGGCAGTCGTGAAGGCCGCCATCCATCGGCAGGTCGGCAAGGTCGGGCTCAGCCTCGTTCCAGTCCTGCTCGGGTGCGCTGAAATCGCCGCCGTGGAAATTCTCGGGGTTGTAATCCTCGGGGTCGAAATGCTCGGCTTCGAGATCGATCGCCTTCTTGGCCGGGGCCTCGATGTAATCGGCGAGCGAGGCGAAGTTGTAGCTGACGTCGTCCTCGTCCTCTTCGTCGGGATCGTCGAGCGCATACTGGCCGAAATCGGGCATCGGCAGCTCGCGGCGCTGCGGATCGGCGAAATCTGGATCGATCTCGAAACCTGCGCCCAGATCGAGCACGCCCCCATCTTCGCCCCCGGCGTCTTCGCCATCTGCTTCGCCGGCGAAGACGTCGTCCTCATCCGTTTCCGAAGCGGGGGAATCCGCCCATTCGACCAGCGGATCGGCCGCGTGCACGCGCGGTTCGTCCTCACCGTGCGCGGTGCCTTCGTTCTCGAGCGCCTGGTCGATCTCGAGCAGGAGTTCGTCCGAAGTCAGCGCGTCCGCCATCTCCTTCCAGTTGATGACGCCATAGATGAAGTCGATCGTCTCGCCATCGCTCGAAAACGGAAGCAGGATACCGCGATAGAGGATTGAGCAGCCGCGCTGGTTCACGAATTCCGCTTCGAAGCCGATCGGGGCCTCGTTGGCGAGGATCTGCATGTAATGGTCGGTGATCCTGCTCAGCAGCGAGCGCGGCGGGACATCGGCGAGCGTCCGGATCGGACCTGCCGCGCCGCATTCCTCGCCCAGCCGGTCGCCGAGATATTGCACCACCGGATCGTCGATTCCGCCGGTGAAGTCGAGCAGCACGCTGTTGGGGCCGAAATCGGTCAGTTCCTCGGGCGACAGGTCCTCGATCGACGGGAATGTCTTTTCTTCGAGCAGGCTCGCCCAGTGATTGTAGGCGCGCACCTGCATGCGGCGCTCGTCCTGGCCGATCGCATGGGGAGGGACATCGCCGGACCGTTCGCTGTCATCGCCTTCGGACGAAGCCCGGTCGGCCGTTTCCTCGCTCGCGGCGTCGGCCCGTGCGTCGGATGGGCCGGTCGCCACCGGATCCGTCTCGCCCGGTTCGCCGGATTCGAACATGCCCCGCAGATTGTCCATTGCCCGTTTCCGCCCTTTCATAACGGCTGTTTCGAGCCGTTCTGGCGTTACGTGGTAAACATTGCGTTAAGTGCCGCGGGCAAAATCGGGGGCCGCGCGCCAGACCGGGGCTTACAGGAAATAGCGCATCGTGATGGCGATGTCCTGCCGCCCGGTCTTGTGCTCGAACACGGCGTCGCGGAATTTCGGCGGGGCCATCCTTACCGGCGCATCGCGCGAAAAGCCGTAGCCTTCCTTGGGCATCATGCCGAGCGCGCGGTCGGCCTTGCCGTTATCGTTCTCGTCATGCAGCAGCGCGACGGCGTATTTGCCCGGTTCGACCCCTGTGAAGCGGATAGTGACCGCTTCGCCCGCCTTGACGACCGTCCGGTGCGAGGCGGGATCCTTGATGCATTTGGGAAAGATCTTTTCCTCCGTCGTCATGCAGGCGCGCACCGTGCCCTCGGCGGAACGCAGGCCGGTGACGGTGATGACGACCTCGTCCGCCGCTGCGGGCAGCGCCGCGAACGCGCCGGTCGTCGCCGCCAGGATCGTGAGCGCTCTCACGATGCCTCGGGTCCGCGCGGCGGAGCCAGCGGAGCGGTTTTCGGGGCGACCGTGGCAGGCGCCGGCGCGCCCCGGCGCGCACCTGTGATGCGCCGCGACAGGCCCCGATCGGTCCCGCACAAATGGTCCCAGAACCGGAAATAGAGCCCGAAATTGCATCTGTAGTCCTCGTGATGCTTCTCGTGATGGCTCGCCGTTATCAGCCAGTGTCCCAACGCCGAGTGAACGAGGCGCCGGGGAAATATCTCCCAGCCCATGTGATTGGTCACGCCCATGATCGTGGCGATGCCCAGAACCACGCCGAGCATCGCGATATGGATCGGTACGATGAAGACAAGGAGGGGAATGAGGATCGCCCCTGTGAGCGATTCGACCCAGTGAAAACTCATCGCGGTCCAGGCGGTCGGCGGGCGGCTCTTGTGATGGACGGCGTGGGCGATGCGAAACAGGCGCGGTTCGTGCATGGCGCGGTGGGTCCAGTAGAACCACGTGTCCTGCACGAACAGATAGACGAAGGCCGAAAGCGGCAGATACCACAGCGGCAGCGCGGTGAAATCGGTGTAGACCTGGGTCCAGCCGAGATTGCGCCAGCTCCACAGCATCAGGCCCGCAGGCGTGCCGTAGATCGCCGCTGCGGTGAGCGACCACGCGATCTCGCGCCGGATCTGCGACCGCTGCTGGGCATAGAGGCCGGGGCGCACCCGCTCGGTCAGCCAGGAAAACAGCCCCGAGGCGAGGAAATAGCGCAGCGCCACCATCACGCTCGTCGCGAAGCTGGCAAACAGGAGAGCGACGAGAAGCGGCGTATCGGACCCGGGCATCGGGAGGGTATGGCCGATTTGTCCGCGCCGGGACAGCACCTTTGTGCGCCCCCGGCAAAATCGCCCGCGCAGCCCGGGAGCCTCAGGCGATCTCGCCGCCGAATTCGCTGCAATGCGCGTCCATGAGCACCGTGTGGCGCCGCATCGCGACCCGGGCGAGCCGTTCGATCTCGACCTTGCGCCGGGCGGCGGCGAGCGAATGGAGCGGGGCATGACGCAGGATCTCCGCGTCATAGCCGTCGGCGACGATGATCCCGCAGCAATCGGGCCGGTAGGCTTCGCCTTCGAGCGGGGAGCGGTCGAGCCCGGGCGGAACGCCCCAGAAGAAGCGGTCGCAATAGTCGAGGTAATCGGGCCACTTGCCATCGCCGAGAAGATCGCCGCGCGAGATCTTGATCTCGACGATCACCACCAGCCCCTTGGCATCGACGCCCATCAGGTCGGCGCGGCGGCCGTTCCTCAGCGGCATTTCGGGCAGGCACCAGATGCCGTTGCGGGCGAACAGGCGAGCGATCCCGCGCGCCACGTCGGACGCGATCGGGCCGGCTGGATCGTCGGCTGGATTGTCGGCTGGAGCAGAATCGGAAAGGCTTGCGATCGGGTCGGTCATGCCCGATTGCTGGAACAGAATGGGAACGCAGTCAAGCCGCCCGCCGTGTGGTCACGCTGTTTGGCGACAGGGGCCGCTCGCGCTGCGAGCGATCAGTCCCGATCGACCACGGCCAGCACGGCGTCGCGCGCGGCGTGGAATTCCCGCCACAGCGCCAGCGCCGGGACGGCGGCTTCCTGCCCGCGCTCGGTCAGGGTCCTGAGCGCGGCAAGGCCGGGCCGCATCATCGCGTCGATATCCTCGATCCCCTGCCAGGCCAGCTCGCGCTGCCATTCGCTCGCTTCGCCCAGCTGTGCGGAAAAACCGGCCACCGCGCCGCTTGCCGCTTCGGGGGCGAGCCCGGCGAGCGAAGCCAGCTGTCCGGCCTGCTCGTGAAGGTCACTCCAGCGCCTTGCAAGCGAGCCGAGCGGTTCTTTCGCGGCCTGCGCGCTTTCGCGCATCGTGCGGATCTGGTCGGGGGGAAGAGCAGACATGATGCACGGCATAGACGGCCGGGTATTGCCGATTGGTTAAGCTGGACCGTGCGTGGCTTGCGGCGAAATCCGCGACCACGATTATGCTGGCGAAGCGCAGCCCGGCTTGCTAAGCGCCCGGGCAAAGCCAATGCCAGCCCCTGGCGGCATCTGCGCACCCGTAGCTCAGCTGGATAGAGCGCTGCCCTCCGAAGGCAGAGGTCACAGGTTCGAATCCTGTCGGGTGCGCCAGCTTTTTCATAAACTTAATTGAAAATGCGTTGGCTTTTTGAGGCCGTGCTCCGGTGAATTGCCTTGCGAGCCCAATACCAGGCTCGTTTCTGTGCAGCCTCGAGTATCGTACGGTATGTACTCACTTTAGACACTCGGGCAGGTGGCGAAGCTATGCTGACGCGCGCTGTGGCCACGAAGCAGAAGCGAGTCGAGCCATACCGTAATGACGACATATGGGCCGGAAGCGGGCGGTCTGCTCTTGCGACAAAAACGACCATGACCGGACCGTGCGCTAGCGTTTAGAGTTTCGGACGCCCTAAGGCGTCGGAAAGTCGACGGTGCCCGAACCCGCGGGCCGCAAGCGGTGAGCTATGGGGATTTCGATTCCGGACCGGGCTGGGCGTCTGCTGACGGTGCCGATAAGCGGACGGGTCTGGGAGCAGCCCGTCCGACTTTAAAGTGACAAGGCAGCCGCGGGACGCCGGCTCGTCCGATTCTGGCGATGGGACGTCTGCTTCTGGACGGACGATATGCAGACGTCCTTCTCCCCGGAAGCGCGGTTGCGGTGAGGTCTGGCGGTGTCGAGCCGTGCCGAGTCACGACGCAAGCATCCCGGATGGGGCGATGGGGCATGGCGGGCCGCGCGGCAGATAGCGGCGTTCGATGGTCTCGATGATGATCGTGGTCCCGCCGCAGCAGGGGCATTGCCTAGGTTCGCAGGAAGGATTGTGCGCGGTCGAAAGGCGGCCGCGCGTGCGGTGGCTTCAGACCGCCCGCGGTGCGCGTGCTATGGTCGCGCGGGGCATGAAGACATGCGCGGCGGATGCGATCGCCGGGGTCAGCGTGCCCTGCGGCCGAATTGCGCCGCCGCCCTCACCCGCCTCGATCAGCCGCATGCAGGCCCCCGCGAACAATGCGCCCAGCGGCTGGTGCAGGGTCGAGATCGGTGGATGGCTGCGGGCAAGGCCGGACGTGTCCTCGAGCGCGAGCAGCGACAGGTCGCGCGGCACGGCAAGGCCCAGTTCGTGCGCGACCTGCAGCACGCCGAGTGCGACCGCCTCGGTCCCCGCGATGATCGCGGTCGGCCTTATCGTCGGCGCGAGCCAGCCGCGCGCGAGATCGATCGCGCCGGCAAGGTCGCGCGGCTCTTCCGAGACGAAATGGCGGTGCGCGCGGCTGCCCGCCTCGGCGAGCGCACGGCGATAGCCTTCGATCCGGCGGCGCGAGCGGACGATGTCGCCGTCGCCGGCGATGAAACCGACCTGGCGGTGCCCATGCTCGATCAGCTTGGCGGTAGCCGCTTCGCCGAAGCCCGCCTCGTCGAGGCCCGGCAGGACGCGGCCGTGTTCGTGCCGTTCGGCGAGGCACGCGGCCGCCAGCCCGCGCCTTTCGAGCATGTGGTGAAATTCCGCCCGCTCGTCGAGCGGGGGGAGCAGCACGATCCCGTCGGGCGTGAGCGATGTCAGCGCGGATGCGAGATCGCGCTCCTGCGATATCTGCTTAAACATCAGGTGGTAGCCCTGGCCGCTGCAGGCGGCGAGCCCTTCGAGCAGCATCCGGTCGAGCGGGAGGCGCCCGGCAAGCTCGCCAGCCGTTCCACCCTCAATCGCCGCGAGCAGAAGATAGCTGCGCGCCCCGCCCATCCGCCGCGCCGCCGCATTTGGGACATAGCCGAGCGTCTCGATCACCTGTTCGACGCGGGAGCGGGCCGATCCGCTGACATTGGGACTGCGGTTGATGACGCGCGAGACGGTCTGGCGCGAAACCCCCGCTTCGCGCGCCACGTCCTCGATGGTGATGTTGCCCCGGCCCATGGCAACGAGCCTCTTTCCTTTGCGACCT
This sequence comes from Erythrobacter litoralis, assembly GCF_001719165.1. Lineage (NCBI taxonomy): Bacteria > Pseudomonadati > Pseudomonadota > Alphaproteobacteria > Sphingomonadales > Erythrobacteraceae > Erythrobacter > Erythrobacter litoralis. Next base: position 3,181,797 of record NZ_CP017057.1, on the reverse strand, counting down.
TGATAGGCCGATACCTTACAAAGGTTAGGAAATTAAGCCGGGCTGATCGTTCACACCGGCTTAATTCGGCCCGGTGGGCGCAATCGAAGCGTAGCAGCGGCTCCTGTTCGGGCCGAACGCGGCCCGAGCGCCGATCAATCGAACCCCCGCGCAAGGAATTCGAGCGCGCACCCCGCGAGCATGGCCGCGCCATTGGGCAGGGCGCTTTCATCGACATGCATGCGCGGGGAATGGATCGCGCAGCACTGGCTCCAGTCCTCGCCATCGGGGGCGACGCCGAGGAAGAACATCGCGCCGGGCACCTGTTCGAGGACATAAGAGAAATCCTCAGCCCCCATGATCGGCGCGGCGAGGTCGCGCCAGCCTTCCTCCCCGCCAAGGGCGCGGGCGACTTTTTCCCCCAGCGCGACCGCGCGCCGGTCGCAGATCGTCACCGGAAAGCCGGGAATGATCGCGCAGTCCGCCTCGACCCCGTGGGCGCGGGCGGTGTCGGCGGCGGTCGCGGCGACGAGCCGGTGCGCCTTTTCGCGGTGTTCGGGCGAAAGCGTGCGGATCGTGCCGGCCAGCATCGCTTCGTCGGGGATGACGTTGTGCGCGGTCCCGGTGTGGATCTGGGTGACCGTCACCACCACCGCGCTCGCCGCGTCGAAACGGCGGGTCACCATCGCCTGCAACGCGCCCACGATCGCGGCTGCCGCAGGGACCGGGTCGGCGCAGTCATGCGGCATCGAGGCGTGCCCGCCCTTGCCGCGCACGATGATGGTGAACTGGTCCGCCGCCGCCATCAGCGGCCCCGGCTTTCCCGCGAGCACTCCGTGCTGCGCATTGGGCATGATGTGCAGCGCAAACGCCGCGTCGGGCAGCGGGTCGATCAGCCCGTCCTCCAGCATGAAGCGCGCGCCGTGATGGCCTTCCTCGCCCGGCTGGAACATGAAATCCATCGTCCCGGCGATCTCACCGCGCCGCGCGCACAGCATCCGCGCGGCACCCGCGAGCATAGCGGTGTGCGTGTCATGCCCGCATGCATGCATCCGGCCCGGGATCGTGGAGGCGAAATCGGCCCCGCTCTTTTCCTCCATCGGCAGCGCGTCCATGTCGCCACGCAGGAGCACGCGGCGTTCGCCCGGCTTCCCCCCGACCAGCGTCGCGACGGCTCCCGTGGTCGAAGGGCCGCTGCGCCATTCGAGCGGCAGGTCCGCCAGCGCCTCGCGCACCTTGGCCATGGTCTTCGGGCAATCGAGACCGAGTTCGGGTTCGGCGTGGATCGCGCGGCGCAGCGAGACGATGCCGGGAGCGAGCGCGCGGGCGGATTCGAGAAGATCGGGGGCGAGCATGGTGCGATCCTATGCCGCCCGGGCGCGGCGATCCAGCCCCCTGGCGCTTTGGTTGTCCGCGCGCCTCGTCCCGGGCCGCCCGCGCGTCCGTTCACCCCGCGGGGTTCGCGCCCGGGCTTGCAATTCGCAGGGGCGCACCGATGTGTCCGCGCAACGTCGTTCGCATTGTTACAATCGCGGGTAAACATGGCAGTGGCATGGACGCTGCCTCACGTTTATAGGGGCCGGTCATGGCAACCTCGATCTACGAATTCGCGCAGCTTCCGCGCCGTGATGCCGCACCGGGCGAGCGTCCTGTGCGCTCGCGCGGGCGGCGCGTGCGCGCGCCGGGCGAGGCGCCGGTCGTGGGCGTGATCTACAATCCGCGCAGCCATCGCAATCGCGGGGCCGACCTCGACTGCTCGATCAGCCCGCATATCCATATCGCCCAGCCCGGCGACCGCAGCCAGCTGCTCGAGGCGCTTGCCGATCTTGCCGCGCGCGACATCGACCTGCTCGTCATCAATGGCGGCGACGGGACGGTGCGCGACGTGCTGACCTGCGGCGCGCCCCTGTTCGGCGCGGACTGGCCGCCGATCGCGGTGCTGCCCAAGGGCAAGACCAATGCGCTGACGATCGATCTCGGCGTGCCCAAGGACTGGAGCCTGCAGGCCGCGATCGAGGCGCTGGATACGGGCGGGACCGTGCGGCGGCGGCCGATCGCGATCGAATCCCTCGACGATCCGGCCTCGGCCCATGTCTTCGGCTTCATCTTCGGCGCCGGCGCCTTCACCACCGCGACCCGCGCGGGGCAGGTCTCGCACCGGCTCGGCGCGTTCAATTCGCTCGCGGTCGGTGCAACGGCGCTGTGGGCGCTCGCCCAGTCGCTTTTCGCCACCCGGAGCAATCCGTGGCGCAAGGGCGCGCGCATGACGATCCGGCTGGGCGCGAGCGGCGCGCCGCTGGGGCACAGCGGCAAGGGCGATCCCGAATATCGCCAGGCGCTGTTCGCCTCGACGCTGGAAAGGCTGCCTGCCGGGCTCGTCCCGTTCGGCCGGCTGCGCCACGGGCTGAAGCTCGTCGCGGTCGACCAGATCTCGCGCCTCACAACGCTCAGCGTGCCCGCCGTGGTGCGGGGGCGGTCCGTCAGTGGCCTGCGCGAAAAGGGCATCCACCAAATCGCCGCCTCGCATTTCACGCTCGAGATCGAGGATCAGTTCATCCTCGACGGGGAAGCTTTTCCGGCGGGCAATTATCGCATAGGCCAGGGGCCCGAACTCGAATTCGTCACCCCCTGAGGCCGGAGACAGCGTATGGCGGCCGAGGCCGGGCCGCGTGCGGCTCCCGACAGGTCGGTTCCCGATGACGACGCGCTGGCGGCGCGGATCGCAGCCCGGCTGGACGCGCCGGTCGATCCGGCCGTGCGCGCCTTCGCTGCGGCGCTGGGCGAGGAAGCGGGCGCGCGGGCGGTGCTGTTCTACGGGTCGAACTTGCGCACCGGATCGCTCGAAGGGGTGCTCGATTTCTACGTCCTGATGCCGGGAGCGGGGGCGGGCGAGGCTCGGGTCTGGCCGCGGGTGAGTTATCGTGAACGCTCGCATGAACCCGAAGCCCTGCGCGCCAAGGTCGCGACCATGCGGCTCGCGACCTTCGCCGAGGCGGCCCGCGCAGAGCGGCTAGACACGACGATCTGGGCCCGCTTCGTGCAGCCGAGCGCGCTGGCATGGGCCGCCGATGCCGCCGCTCGGGGCGACGTGACCGCCGCGATCACCGCCGCGGCGATCACGGCCGCGCGGCTCGCAGTCGCGCTCGGGCCGCAGGCGGGCACGGCGGGCGATTACTGGCGCGCGCTTTTCCGGGCGACCTATCGCGCCGAATTCCGGGTCGAGAAACCGGGGCGCGAGAACGATATCCTCGCGGTCAACGCGGACCATTTCGAAGGGCTTCTCCCGCTCGCGCTGGAGGCAGCGGGAATCGGCGTGGAGAAGGAGGGCACGCGGATCGTGCCCGCGATGGACCCGCGCGAACGGCGCGACGTGCTGCGCTGGTGGAAACGGCGCGAAAGGCTCGGCAAGCCATTGAATTTCGTGCGTCTCGTCAAGGCGAGCGCGACGTTCGAAGGCGCGGCGCGATATGCTGCGTGGAAGATCGAGCGCCATACCGGGATGCCGGTGGAGATCACGCCTTTCCGCGAACGTCACCCGCTGCTCGCCGCGCCGGGAGTGCTGTGGGCGCTGTGGCGGCACCGTCGGCGCTAGGGCCCTCGCCGCCGCCCGAGTCCCATCAGTCCATGTACCGCATCTCGATCGACAGGCGCGTGACGCCGTCGCCTGCGCTGAACGTCGTATCCTCGAGCGCGGGCGGGCGCGGAATGCCGAGGAAGGTCCTGATCACCGGATCGCCCGACATGCCCGCGCCATCGGTCGAAAAATCCTTCTCGCGGTTGCCGTTCGCATCGTGCTGCACCGCGATCGCGTATTTCCCGGCGCGCGGCAGGGGCACGCACGCATAGGTCACGCCCCTGTTCGGCCTCATGTCGATGCGGTGAATGTAGCGCCGCGAGCGCAGCCAGTCGCTGTCCTTGGCGAAATAGGTCCGCACGAACAGGTTGCCGCTGCCCGAGCGCAGGCCGGTGATGCGCAGGCGCACGGCAGGCCCCTTGCCCGGAGCGCATTGGGTCATGTCGTTGTCGATCTTGACGCCATAGGCCTGCTCGGCCGCGGCGGGCGGCGCGAAACCGAAGGCGAGCGCCCCCGCTCCGCCGAGCGCCGCGATGGCGGCGACGAGCGGGCGAGTGCCCTTGCGAAAGTGCGCCGAACGCGTGGAAATACCCCGTGAAATCATCATCTGCCCTGCCTGTGAAAATCCGTGCCGGCGGGCCGTCTTTTCCCGCGCCCGGCGCCCTGCCCTGTCATGCGGGCTCTGCGAACATGCATCGTTCCTGCCAGCGTCGGCGTGAATTGTGCCTTAACCGCGACCTTTACCCGATCTGGCGCCCGGTAAGCCCCGCCTTGGGGGATGATGGTGGAAAAGCCCGTTTGCCATGTTGTCGCCCGATTCGCCCCTCCGGTAATGCGAAGCTCGCGCGAGAAAGGGCGCGCCGCACACATTATGCCAGCACCTCTCATCTCTCCCTCGATCCTGTCAGCCGATTTCGCCCGGCTGGGAGGGGAGGTGCGCGCGATCGACGAGGCCGGGGCGGACTGGATCCATGTCGATGTCATGGACGGCCATTTCGTGCCCAACATCACGATCGGCCCCGCCGTCGTGAAGGCGCTGCGACCGCATACCGACAAGCCTTTCGACGTCCACCTGATGATCGCGCCGGTCGACCCCTATCTCGAAGCTTTCGCCGAGGCCGGGGCCGATATCATCACCGTCCATCCCGAGGCCGGGCCGCACATCCACCGCACGCTGCAGGCCATCAGGGCGCTTGGCAAGAAGGCGGGCGCGGTGATCAATCCCGGCACGCCTGTGGAGGTGCTCGACAACCTCATGGACCTCGTCGACCTCGTTCTCGTGATGAGCGTCAATCCCGGCTTCGGCGGGCAGAGCTTCATTTCCTCGCAGCTCGCCAAGATCGAAAAGGTGCGCGCGATGATCGATGCGACGGGGCGCGACATCCACCTCGAGGTCGATGGCGGGGTCAATCCCGAGACCGCGCGGCAATGCGTCGATGCGGGAGCCGACGTGCTGGTCGCCGGCTCGGCCACGTTCAAGGGCGGGGCCGGACAATACGCCGCCAATATCGCCGCCCTCAAGGGGGAGGCGTGATGGAAAGCCTCTTCGCGGGCCAGAAGGCGCCTTCGCCCGATGAGATCGAGGACCGGGCCGCCGCCGAGACCGAGGAGCCGGCCTTGCCCCTCGCGCAGCGGGCAGAGCCGGGCGTGCAGACCGACGCCGGGCAAGCGGAGCAGGCCTCTGCCCCGCCGGAAACCTCGCGCGCGCTCGCCCTCTCCGATGTGATCGCTCCCAAGGCGCGCGCCGGGGAGACGCTGATCCGCATGGCCTATCGCCTCGGCGTGCCCCGCCAGGCGCTCGCCGCACCGTTTCGCCGCGCCTCGCCGCTGCGCGTGCTGGCGACGGTCGAAGCCGCCGCGCCGGGCGACAGGGCCGCAGGGACCGCATTGAGGGCAGGGCATTTCCTCGTCCAGGGGGTCAAGCAGCCGATCGCCAGCCTCGATTTCACAGGCTCCACGCGCCTGTCGCCGGGGATCGAGCGGGCGATCCACTCCTTCTCCTGGCTCGCCGATCTCGCCGCCAGCGCGCCGCGCGCCGATTGCGTGCCCGTGGCCGAGCGGATCGCCAAAGCGTGGCTCGACGCCCACCGGACGCCCGCGCGCGGGACTCCGTGGGAAGTCGAGCTTGCCGGGCTGCGCCTAATGGCCTGGCTGGTCCATGCGCCGCTGGTCCTGTCGGGGAACGATCCCGGGCTCAAGCCGCGCCTGCTCGAGGCGATCGACGACACCGCCGACTGGCTCGACCGCAAGGCGGCCTCGGCCGGGGCCGGGCTGGGACAGGTCGCGGGCTGGGCGGGCGTCACCGCAGCGGGGCTGCTGCTGCCCGAAGGCCGCCCGCGCCGCCTTTATGGCGAGGCCCGCCTGATCCGCGCGCTGGGCGACATGGTGGGCGAGGATGGCGGCGTGCTCGCCCGCTGCCCGGCCGCGCAGATAGAGGCGATCCGCCTGCTGACCGACCTCATCGCCTGCTACGAGGCGGCCGAGGTCGAGGCCCCGCAAGCGCTGTTCGTCATGCGCGAACTGCTTGTGCCGCCGCTGCTCGCGCTGCGCCACGGAGATGGCGGGCTGGGCAGCTGGCAGGGACAGGGCGCGGTCGATGCGCACCGGCTCGCCGCGCTGATCGAGGCAACCGGCGTGCGCACCCGCCCGCTCGCCGAAGCGGGGCATTGGGGCTTTCACCGGCTGCGCGCACGCGACACGCAGGTCCAGATCGACGCCGCGCCGCCGCCGCGTGCGCGCCATGCGCGCTGCGGCTGCGCCTCGACGCTCGCCTTCGAACTGTCGGACGGAGCGGCGCGCGTGATCGTCAATTGCGGCGGCGCGGCGCTTGCCGGGGGTCAGGTTCCGGCGCGGATCGGGCAGGGGCTGCGCGCCTCTGCCGCCCATTCGACTCTGGTGCTCGACAATGCCAATTCGACCGCGGTCGAACTCCACGGCAAGCTCGGGCGCGGGGTCGAGACGGTCGAGATCGAGCGCCGCCTGCTGGGCGATGAGGGCCTGGACGGCGTCCGGATCGAAGCGAGCCATGACGGCTACGAAGCGCGCTTCGGCCTGACCCACCGCCGCGTCCTTTCGCTGCGCGCGGACGGGACCGAGCTTGCGGGCGAGGACATCCTCGTTCCCGCTGGGCGCAAGGGCAAGCGCGGCAAGATCGGCTTTGCGATCCGCTTCCATCTCGGCAAGGGGGTCGAGGCGCGTCTGTCGGAAGACGGGCGCGGCGCGAGCCTCCTGACCGCGGACGGGAAGCTCTGGCAATTCCGCCTGCGCGGCGATAGTGCCGCGGCGGGCGATATCGCTCTCGCCGTCGAGGACAGCCTGTGGGTCGATGGCGAGGGGCGCCCGCATCCGACCGAGCAACTCGTGATCGAGGGGCTGACATCGCGCGGCGGGGGGCAGTTCTCCTGGCTGCTGAGAAAGACGGGGTAGCATTTCGTGAGCATGGCGAAGATCAATCGGGCGCTGCTTTCGGTGTCCGACAAGACCGGCTTGGCCGAACTGGGCAAGGCTCTGAGCGCGCGCGGGGTCGAACTGGTGAGCACCGGCGGGACCGCGCGCACCCTGCGCGAGGCGGGGCTGGACGTGCGCGACGTGTCCGATCTGACCGGCTTTCCCGAGATGATGGACGGGCGGGTCAAGACGCTCCACCCCAAGGTCCATGGCGGCCTGCTTGCCCTGCGCGACAATGACAAACATCGCGCCGCGATGGCGGCGCACGATATCGGCGCGATCGATCTTGTCGTGGTCAATCTCTACCCCTTCGAAGCGACGGTCGCGAAAGGCGCGGACCGGGCCGAGATCATCGAGAACATCGATATCGGCGGGCCTTCGATGGTCCGTTCGGCGGCGAAGAATCACGGTTCCGTCACCATCCTCACCGATCCGGCCGATTACGGCGCGCTGGTGGAGGAGATGGAGGCCAATGACGGCGCGACCTCCGATGCCTTCCGCATCCGCATGGCCGGCAAGGCCTATGCCCGCACGGCCGCCTATGACGCGGCGATCGCCAGCTGGTTCGCGTTCGGGGACGCTTTCACCAACCCGCTCGGGCCGGAAGCGTTGCAGGCGACGCCTTTTCCCGCGACCATGCCGCTCGCATTCCACCGTGCCGACACGCTGCGCTACGGCGAGAACCCGCACCAGCAGGCCGCGATCTATGTCCCGCAGGTGACGTCGGGCGGCGTCCCGCAGGCGAGGCAATTGCAGGGCAAGGCGCTCAGCTACAACAACCTCAACGATGCCGACGCCGCGCTCGAACTGGTCGCCGAATTCACCGGGCAGGCACCGGCGGTGGTGATCGTCAAGCACGCCAATCCCTGCGGCGTCGCGCAAGGCGGCTCGCTGCTCGAGGCATGGGAAGCGGCGCTCCAGTGCGACAGCGTCTCTGCCTTCGGCGGGATCGTCGCGGTCAACACCGAGCTCGACGCAGCCACCGCGGAGGCGATCGCGGAAATCTTCACCGAGGTCGTGATCGCTCCCAAGGTGAGCGAGGCGGCGCGCGAGGTCTTCGCCAAAAAGAAGAACCTGCGCCTGCTCGAATGCGGGACGCTGCCCGATCCGCGCCGCGGCGGCTTTGCCATGAAGACCATCGCGGGGGGCATGCTGATCCAGTCGCGCGACGACGGCGCGGTGAGTGCTGAAGACCTGCGCGTCGTGACCAAGCGCGCTCCCAGCGAGCAGGAATTGAAGGACTGCCTGTTCGCCTGGACCGTCGCGCGCCATGTGAAATCGAACGCGATCGTCTATGCCAGGGACGGCGCGACCGCCGGGATCGGCGCGGGCCAGATGAACCGCCGCGATTCGGCGCGGATCGCCGCGATCAAGGCGCGCGAGGCGGCGGAGACATACGGCTGGGAAGAACCGCGCACGAAAGGCAGCGCGGTCGCGTCCGACGCGTTCTTCCCCTTCGCCGACGGGCTGCTGGCGGCAGCCGAGGCGGGGGCGAGCGCGGTGATCCAGCCGGGCGGCTCGATTCGCGACGAGGAAGTGATCGCCGCCGCCGACGAGGGAGGGCTCGCGATGGTCTTCACCGGAATGCGCCACTTCCGGCACTGATTGTGCCCTCAAGCTTCGCTGATTGAGGGAGGTCCCCGCATCCATCGGGCCCGCCGGGGCGTAGCTTCTGTCGACGTTCCAAAGAATGGTCGGAGCAGAACGAAGTCCAACGACGCGTTCACCGGATTGCAAGCCATCCTGCCGCATAACGCGCTTGCACAGGAAACGACCGAGACGACGAAAGACCCCTCCCATGCGCCTCTTCGCCAACGACCTCTACCGCAATTTCGCCATCGGTTTCGCCATCGCCGCGATCGGCGTGGGCATCGCGAACGCGCAAGCTCTGGGGAGCGAGATCGCCCCGCCCGCCTACGCGGCCGAGCCCCATGAGACGCCCCGGCCCGCCCCCGAATTCGTGATCGCTCCCTTCCCCGGAGAGGCCGATTGAAGCGCGTCCTCGCGCCTCTTGTCGCCGCTGCCCTCGCGATAAGCGGCTGCGCGGTTCCGGCACTCGCCGCCGAGGAGCCGGTGAACGCCCCCGCCGCCAAGCGCATTGCCAAGGAAGGCGCAGGCCTCAGGACCGCGATCTTCGCGGGCGGGTGTTTCTGGGGTGTCGAGGGCGTCTTCAGCCATGTGAAGGGCGTGAAATTCGCCGTCGCCGGCTATCACGGCGGCACGTCGAAGAACGCGAAATACCGGGTCGTCACCACCGGCATGACGAACCACGCCGAATCGGTGAAGATCACCTACGACCCCTACGAGGTGCGCTATGACGAATTGCTGCGCATCTTCTTCTCGGTCGTTGCCGATCCCACGCAGCTGAACCGCCAGGGCCCGGATGTCGGCTCGCATTACCGCACCGCGCTCGTGCCGACCAGCAAGGAACAGGAATCGGTCGCGAAAGCCTATCTCGCCCAGCTCGAAAAGGCGGGGATTTGGGATCGCCCGATCGTCACGAAGATAGAAAAGCAGCGCGGCTTCTACCCGGCGGAGGGGTATCATCAGGACTTCATGGCGAAGAACCCGCGCCACAGCTACATCCTGCGCTGGGACCGGCCCAAGGTCGAAGCGCTGAAGGCGATGTTCCCGCGCGATTACCGCGCCGACTTCCTGCGCGACGGCCCGCCGGACGCCTAGGCAGCCTACTGCGCAACGCCGGTCACAAGCCGCTTGGCGAAGCGTGCGCGTGAAGCCTATATGATCATCATGGCACAGCACGCACACACCCATGCGCCCGGCGCCCACGAGCCCGGCAATCACGCGCATGTCGAGCATACCGGCGAGAGCCTTGTCGCCGCCGCGCGCGCCGCGCTGACGGAGAGCGGCGAACAATGGACGAGCATGCGCGAATCCGTATTCGCCGAACTCGCGCGGCACGACCGCCCCGTCTCGGCCTATGACATCGCCGACAATCTCTCGACCGCCCGCGGCAAGAGGGTCGCGCCGAACAGCGTCTATCGCATTCTCGACTTGTTCGTGGCGAACAACCTTGCGATGCGGGTCGAAAGTTCTAACGCCTATCTCGCCAACAGCCATCCGGGCTGCGAACACGACTGCATCTTCCTCGTCTGCGACGAATGCGGCGAAGCCACGCATGTCGACGACGAGAATGTCAGCCAGACGCTGCGCGCGCTGGCAAAGTCCGAAAGCTTCAAGGTCGAGCGTCCGGTGCTCGAGATCCGCGGGCTGTGCGCCTCCTGCGCCTGAGGCGCGTCCCCTTCCCAATGTCCTGTTGCAACGTCAACGCGTTCATCGACAGGCCCGATTCGACTCTGTAAAGCTGGATATATGACCAACTCACCTGTCACCCCGCTGCTCGACCAGGTTCCGACTCCGAACGAGCTTCGCAAACTCAAACCCGAACAATTGCGCCAGCTTTCCGACGAATTGCGCGCGGAAATGATCGACGCGGTCAGCACGTCGGGCGGGCATCTCGGTTCGGGGCTGGGCGTGGTCGAACTGACGGTGGCGCTGCATTACGTCTTCAACACGCCCGAAGACCGGCTGGTCTGGGATGTCGGCCACCAGTGCTATCCGCACAAGATCATCACCGGGCGGCGCGACCGCATCCGCACGCTGCGCCAGGGCGGCGGGCTGTCGGGCTTCACCAAGCGGTCGGAAAGCGAATACGACCCGTTCGGTGCGGCGCATTCCTCGACCTCGATCTCGGCCGCGCTGGGCTTTGCCATGGCGAACAAGCTGTCGGGCAAGCCGGGGCGCGGGATCGCGGTGATCGGCGACGGCGCGATGAGCGCCGGTATGGCCTATGAGGCGATGAACAACGCCGCTCAGGCGGGCAACCGGCTCGTAGTGATCCTCAACGACAACGACATGTCGATCGCGCCGCCCGTCGGAGGCCTGTCGGCCTATCTCGCGCGGATGGTCTCCTCGAGCGAATATCTGGGGCTTCGCAGCCTCGCCAGCCGCGCGGTCAAGAAAATGAGCCGCCGGATGCACGATGCCATCGGCAAGGCCGAGGAATACACCCGCGGCATGGTCACTGGGGGCACGCTTTTCGAGGAACTCGGCTTCTACTATGTCGGCCCGATCGACGGGCACAATCTCGACCATCTCGTGCCCGTTCTGGAAAACGTGCGCGACACCTCCGAAGGCCCGGTCCTGATCCATGTCGTGACCACCAAGGGCAAGGGCTATGCCCCGGCCGAGGAAAGCGCCGACAAGTATCACGGCGTGCCTAAATTCAACGTCGTCACCGGTGAAAAGCAGAAGGGTTCGGCAGGGCCACCCGCCTACCAGAACGTCTTCGGCGATACGCTCGCCGACCTTGCTGACAGCGACAAGCGGATCTGCGCGATCACCGCGGCCATGCCGTCGGGCACCGGCATCGACCGCTTCGCCAAGCGGCATCCGGAACGCAGCTTCGACGTCGGGATCGCCGAACAGCACGGCGTGACCTTCGCCGCCGGCCTTGCCGCGCAGGGTATGCGGCCCTTCGCCGCGATCTATTCGACCTTCCTCCAGCGCGCCTATGACCAGGTCGTCCATGACGTGGCGATCCAGAACCTTCCCGTTCGCTTCGCGATCGACCGCGCCGGGCTGGTCGGCGCGGACGGATCGACCCATGCGGGCAGTTTCGACATCACCTATCTCGCGACCCTGCCCAATTTCGTGGTTATGGCCGCCGCCGACGAGGCGGAACTGGTCCACATGACCTACACCGCGGTCGAACACGATGAAGGCCCCATCGCGTTCCGCTATCCGCGCGGCAACGGGGTTGGCGTGCCCATGCCCGAAACCCCGCAGAAGCTGGAAATCGGCAAGGGCCGCATCGTTCGCGGCGACGCGAACAAGCCTGCAAAGGTCGCGATCCTCTCGCTGGGCGCGCGTCTCGAAGAGGCGAAGAAAGCCGCCGACACGCTCGAGGCCAAGGGGCTTTCGACCACCATCGCCGACATGCGTTTCGCCAAGCCGCTGGACGAGGACCTGATCGCCAGGCTCGCGCGGAGCCACGAAGTCGTCGTCACGATCGAGGAAGGCGCGATCGGCGGTCTTGGCGCGCATGTCCTGACCTTCGCCACGGATGAAGGCCTGACCGATGCCGGGCTGAAAATCCGCACGATGCGCCTGCCCGACATCTTCATCGACCAGGATTCGCCGGAAAAGCAGTACGACATCGCAAAGCTCAACGCCCCGCACATCGTCGAGACCGTGCTCAAGGCGCTCAAGCACAATTCGGCGAGCGTGGAGGAAGCGCGGGCCTGAACAGCCCCAGTGCTCAACGGCGTTCGAGTTCTGCGTCGTTCCGGTGAGTGGCTGGCCGGGCCGGGGTGACGAAGCCCCTCGGCGCTGGCATGGAAGGCGGCGAAAGGAAGCTGCCTCATGTCCCTCCTCACCATCGCTCGCGACGGCGCGGTTGTCACGCTCACCATCAACCGCGCGGAGAGCATGAACCCGCTCGGCGCGCCCGGCGACGGCGAGGAATTCGCGCGCGCCTGCGATGCGATCAACACCGACATGACCGTGCGCTGCGTGATCCTGACCGGGGCGGGCCGGGCGTTCAGCGCGGGCGGCGACATCAAGGCGATGCGCGACAGGTCCGGCACGTTCGGCGGAACCCCGCCCGCGATCTCCGACGGCTATCGCGACAACATCCACCGCATGCTGCGCGCGCTTCACGGTCTGCGCGTTCCCGTCATCGCGGCGGTCAACGGGCCGGCGATCGGATTGGGCTGCGACGTCGCCTGCCTCGCCGACATCCGCATCGCCAGTGAGAAGGCGAAGTTCGGCGTCACCTTCCTGAAGCTCGGCATCATTCCGGGCGATGGCGGGACATGGATCCTGCCGCGCGTCATCGGCATGAGCCGGGCGGCGGAGCTGTTCTATACCGGCGACGTGATCGACGCCGCGACGGCGCAGGAATGGGGCCTGGTCAGCCGGGTGGTCGAAGCGGGCTCGCTGATGGAGGAGGCCCGCGCGCTCGCGGGGCGGATCGCGAAAATGCCGCCCCATTCGCTGCGTCAGTCGAAGATGCTGCTGCGGCAGGGGCGCGAGGTGAGCTATGACACCGCGCTCGAACTGGCGGCGAACACGCAAGGAATGATGCACGCGACCGCCGACCATGCCGAAGGCGTCGCCGCGCTCATCGAAAAGCGCGAGGCGCAGTTCAGGGGAGAGTGAGCCGGTGAGCGGCACGCGGACCGAACTCTCGCCGGACGGGCGCTTCGAGGTCGAATACTGGCTCAGCGAAGGGCTCCATTCGCAATGGCGGGAAACCCCACGGGTGAGCGACCTCGAGGCGCGCAGGACGGTTTTCGAACTGCAGGACGAAAGTTTCGATGCCTCGGTCGAATGGCACGATATGCCGGGGCGCTTCACCCTCTACGTCCGCCGCTGGCCCGATTGCGGTTATGGCCTGCCGGTCCTTGTCGATGTCGAGGCAGGCACGGTGCAGCTTGGCGAGGGGGAGGAAACGCATCCGCTCGCCAGGGCCGAGCGACTGGTGGTGCGCCATTTCGACGAGCGCCGCAGGCTCGTCCGACCGATCGAGATTCGCCGCCGGCCCGCGCCGAAAGCTCCGATGCCGGGGAGGGTGGTCGACTGGCTTCTCTACGCCGGCTTCGCGCTGCTGATGATGACCGGTTTCGTCGCGTGGATGGGCTGGCTGCCCGATCCCGCGCCGCGCCCCTGAGCCCTCAGAGGATCCAGCGCCAGAGGCCCGCAGGGATGCCGCCCGCGCGGATGTGCAGCCAGGACAGTCCGAGGAACAGGACGATCCCCAGCCCCCATGCGAGCGCGCCCGCCGCGGCGAGCTTGCCGAGCCGCGGCCAGTAGCTCGTCTTGGCTTCCCATTCGCGCCACGCCTCGCCCATCAGGCGCTCCTTCTTCGCGTCTTGCAACCTCGCGCCCACCAGCGCGAGCAGACCCATGGCAAAGGCGGTGAGGACGCTGCGCCAGTTCGCGAACAGCACGATATGCGACAGCGCCCACAGGCCGATCCCCCACATCATCGGGTGGCGGGTGACCTTGAACACGCCCTTCGGTTCGGCGCGTGCCTGCGCCTCGGCACCGGGCACGGGCAGCGCGGGGTTGCCGAACAGCGATCCCGCCAGCAGCACGGTGGCGGGCAGGGTCAGCACGGTGGCGATGATCCAGCCCGCCTCGCCCGAACCGGGCAGGTCGCCGACCGGCGCTACCTTGTAGGCGAAATAGACCCAGGCGAGCGTCGCCGCGCTGACGATCGTGTAGGCGATTTGAAAGCCGTTCGCCCCCAGAGCCTTCACCAGAGGTGCGCGCAGCGGGTGCGACATCAGGAAATGCATGCCCACAAAGGCGGCATTCGCGGCGATCAGTTCGAAAAGGCCTTCGCCCATACACCCCACCCCATGATCAGGGCGCAGAGTATAGCCCGCTTCGCACGGCGCGCCAGCTACCAGTCATAGGCCTTGGGCAGATCGCTTTCGTCGAGGTCGAGGTAGCGCTCCTTCAGCCGGCTCTGGTGGCTGTCCATGGGCTGTTCGACGCCCTCGATGAAGACGCGGGTCGGAACCGTGCCGACTTCGAGTGGGTCGCCGTCCCAGATCACCACATCGCCCATCGCGCCCGGCGCGAGCACGCCCGCGCGTCCGCCCAGCCCGCTGATCTCGGCCGGGACCGAAGTGATCGCGGCGAAGGCCTGGCCCCAGGAAAGCCCCGTCGCCCCCGGCATGCGGCTGAGCGCGACGAGATTGCCGGCATATTGGGGCAGGCGGCGTGGGTTCTGCATCGCAGAGGCGTTAATCGCGACCTTCACCCCGGCACGCATCATGCGGCCGATATTGCTCTGTGTCGCGGCGAGCTCGTCGAAACCGACAGGAAGATCATCGAGGCTGTCGGCGATCACCGGCACGCCCGCGCGGGCGATCTCGTCCGCGACGAGCCAGCCTTCGCTCGCCCCGACGAGCACCATGTCGAGCTTCGGAAATTCCTCCCTGAGCGCGAGCACGGCGCGGATATCGGCCGCGCGTTCGACCGCTACATAAAGCGTCTGTTCGCCGCGCACGACAGGGACCAGCGCCGCCGCGTCGAAGCGGGTGAGCAGCACGTCGCCCGGCCGGTCGGTCTCACGCCCGGCAAGGCGCGGGTCGATCGGGACGTCGTCGCCGGTGCGCACATCGCGTGCCGTGGCGCTCTGCCCCGGTATGCGCGCGGCCTCGCCATAGGACTGCGCCTCAAGAAGAGCGTTGCGGAACAGGGCATGCGCCGCCGCCCGGCTGCCGCCCGCGATCCTGCCTGCGCCTTCGCCCATGTCGACCATCTGGAAGGCGCGCGCTCGCATGACGGGATCGGGATCGGCGCCGAGATCGATCAGCGCGCCCTGCCCTGCGAAGATCGAAGCCGAGGGCAGCGTCGTCGTGGCCGCACGGGTAATGCCCGCCGCGCGGTGCACGAGGATGTGTTGCGAGTTCGGATTGACGATCGGCGCCGCGTCGAGCGCCGCGCTGAAGGGTGAGCTTCCCGCGCGCTGATCGTTCGATTCGCTCACCGCGCCTACATCCCACAGGCCGAGCGTGGTGACGGTGGCGAACAGGCCGGGCGTGACCCATGCCCCGCCCGCGTCGAGAGTTTCGGTCCCCGCCGGGATCGCCACGTTCGCGCCCGCCGCGACGACTTCGCCGCCGCGCACGATCACGGTACCGTTCTCGATCGGGTCGGACCCGTCGCCGAGCACGACCTTGGCGTTGGTGATTACCACGTCCTGCGCCAGCGTGGGCGAGGAAGCGAGGGCAAGCACAGAGGCCGCCAATGTCAGGAGCCGCTTCATTTCACATCTCCTTCACCGGGCTGGCCGAGCTCGAAATCGCTCACCGGGCGGCGCTTGGGGTCTATCGCGTCGAACAGCAGCGCGCCGTCGACCCACACCTTTTCGGGCCGCGAATAGACCGACAGCGGATCGCCATTCCACAGCACCACGTCGGCCATCTTTCCCGCTTCGAGGCTGCCGGTCATGTCGGCAATGCCCATCGCCTTCGCCGCATTGAGGGTGATCCAGCCGATCACCGTCGCATCGGAAATGTCCATGCCCATGCGCCGCCCGGCGGCCTGCGCCTTTGCGGCTTCCTGGTTTAGGCGCTGGATGTCGTCCTGGTCGTCCGAATGGATCACCACGCAGGCGCCTTCGTTCTGGAGAAGCGCGGCGTTTTCGAGGATGCCGTCATAGGCCTCCATCTTGAAGCCGTACCAGTCGGCCCAGATCGCGCTGCACACGTCGTTTTCGCGCAGCAGGTCGCCGATCTTGTAAGCCTCGACCGCGTGATGGAAGGCAGTGACGCGGTATCCCATCTCCTTGGCCATATCCATCACCAGCGCCATTTCGTCGGCGCGGTAGCAATGGTTGTGGACCAGGATTTCGCCGTCGAGCACGCCCTTCAGAGTTTCCTTGGCGAGGTCGCGCTTGGGCTCCTCGGAATTGGCGTAGTCGATCGCCTCGAGCCAGGTCTGGCGATTGACCGCGAAATTGCCCATTCGGGTCGAAGGCTTGCGTCCGCGCCCGCCATAGACGCGTTTCGGATTTTCGCCGCAGGCCATCTTGAAGCCGTGGGGCGCGCCGGGGAACTTCATCCCCTGCACGGTGCGCGCGGGCACGTTCTTGAGCGTGACGGTGCGACCGCCCATCAGGTTCGCCGAACCGGGCAGGATCTGAAGCGCCGTGACCCCGCCATTGGCGAGCGCGCGGGAAAAGCCCGGGTCCTGCGGCCAGACCGAATGTTCGGCCCAGACATCGGGCGTGGTCGGGCTGGTCGCCTCGTTGCCGTCGGAATGCGCGTCGACGCTCGGGCTCGGATAGTCGCCGAGGTGCGAGTGGATGTCGATGATGCCGGGGGTGACGTATTTGCCGCCCGCATCGATCACGCGGTAGCCTTCGGTCGGAAGCGAGGCGTCGCCCACGGCGACGACCTTGCCGTCGCGCAGCAGCACCGTGCCGTTCTCGATCCGGCCGCCCGCGCCGTCATAGACGACCGCGCCGACCAGCGCGGTGGGGATTCCGGGATAGGGGGCATAGGTCGATGCAAAGGGCGCTTCGGCCTCGGTCTTGGCGGCGTAGCCTTCGGCCCTGTCGCCATCGGCGCGACTGGCGCCGGCATTGGCCGATCCGGTCGTGGTGCAGCCCGCCAGCGCCACCGCGCCGCACAGGGCGGCGATCACGCCGATGCGGGCCGGATTGGCCGCTTGTCCTCGAAAACGCATCAATACAGTCCCCTAACTCTCGCGAGAGCGGGAAACCTAGACGCCATGACCGGGATCTGTCCACGGCGTTGGACAGAAAGAGTGTAACGTTGGCCGAGCGGACCGGCGCGAAAGGCAGCAGGCGGGACCTTCTCTCGGTCCCGCCCGGCAGCATCCCTGGTCGGTTATTCCGCCGGCCGCGTCGACGGACGCATGCCGCCTTCCTGCGCCTCGAGACCCGCTTCGGCCTGGCCTTCGAGGTCGTCTCCGACATTGTCGTCGCGAAGCGTGTCGAGATGCATCAGCTTCTTGATCAGCGGGCTCACCACCATGACCGCGATGCCGATACCGACCGCGTAGAGGCCGACCGTGTTGTAGACGTCGAGCACGACCTGCTTGCCCGCTTCCTCGCCGACGCCTTCGGCCCCCGTCGCCGCCGCGATCAGGCCGGCGGCGAAATTGCCGGTCGCCGAGGCGAAGAACCACGTCCCCATGATTAGCGAGGCCATGTGCGCGGGGCTCAGCCGGTTCATCGCCGACAGGCCGACGGGCGACAGGCACAGCTCGCCGGTCGTGTGGAGGAGGTAGATCAGGAAGATGAACAGGACCGGCGTCGGCACGTCTATCCCGACGCTGTTCGCGCCCCACACGAGCACGAGGAAGCCGAGTCCCACCTGCACCACGCCGAGACCGAACTTGAGCGGCGCCGAAGGCTCCAGCCCGCGCGAGCCGAGACCCTGCCACAACATCGCGAAGATCGGCGCGAGCAGCACGATGTAGATCGCGTTGATCGACTGGAACATCGAGGCGTTGACGCCCTGCGTGTCGACGTGGCGGTCGGTGAACAGGTTGAGCGAGGAGCCCGCCTGTTCGAACAGCGCCCAGAACACGATCGAGACGAAGATCAGGAACATCGCCGCGAAGATCCGGTCGCGTTCCTCCGACGGCAGCTTGGCGACCGCGATCCACAGCACGTAGGCCACCAGCGCGCCGCCGAACGTGCCTAGCACGTAGCCGACCATTTCCTGGAACTGGATCGCCGCAAAGCACAGCAGCACCATGGCAAGGCCCGCGCCGTAGATCAGCCATTCCTTGCCCCCGGCGATGCGCGCGGGGTCCTTGGGTTCGCCCTTGCCCTGCAGCAGCGGTTTGCCGAGCACGAAGAAGATGAGGCCGATCAGCATGCCCACGCCCGCCAGGCCGAAGCCGTATTGCCAGCCATAGGTCTGGCCGAGATAGCCGCAGATGATCGACGCGGTCGCCGCGCCGACGTTAATTCCCATGTAGAAGATGGTGTAGGCCGGATCGCGACGGATGTCGGTGCGATCGTAGAGCTGGCCGACGATGACCGAGATGTTCGCCTTGAGAAAGCCCGAGCCGACGATGATCAGCGCGAGCGCCATCCAGAAGATGAAGATGAAGGGGTCGTCCTGTCCGCCGCTGCCTTCGAACGCCATGAAGAAGTGGCCGAGCGTCAGCAGGATCGCGCCGAACAGCACCGCCTTCCTCTGCCCGATGAACTGGTCGGCGAGATAGCCGCCCACCACCGGCGTGATATAGACCAGCGCGGTGTAGGCCCCGTAGATGATCGACGCCTCGCTGTCGGAAAACAGCCAGTGCTGGACGAGGTAGAAGATCAGCAGGGCGCGCATCCCGTAATAGGAAAAACGCTCCCACATCTCGGCGAGAAACAGCACGAACAGGCCCTTGGGGTGGCCGACCACCTCCGGTTGGGGCCGCGTGATGAGGAACAGCCCGCCGAGCAGGAACGCAGCGAGCGCGACGGCCGCCCCGCGAAATGCCCACATCTCGAACGCGCTGTCGAATGTGAAGAAAAGACCTTCGATCATGATCCCAGAATATCCCCGTGTGTGCCGGAACTCCCCGTGCCGGCAAGAAAGCCCGGCACACTAGCGTCAAAGACCGCCATGTGAAGCCTCGATTACAGGGCCAGCTTGCAACGTCCGGCTGAACCTCGCCTGAGGCGTGGCTCTCGCGCCAGGCGGCGAGAGCGGAGTGTGGGCCGGGCAGGTCGCCTTGACGCGCATGGCTGTATTATGGCACTGAAGCACCTCGTGCCCGGAAGACGGGTGCAAGGGACACGACACATGAACCAGACCCGCCCGGTCTATCTCAAGCTGCGCGACCAGATCGCCGCCGCCATCATCGAGGGCGACTATCCCGAAGGCGCGATGCTGCCCTCGGTCCGCGCGCTTGCCGCGGAGCAGGGGGCGAACCCGCTCACCGTCGCGAAAGCCTACCAGCAATTCCAGAACGATGGCCTCGTCGAGGTCCAGCGCGGGGTCGGCATGTATGTCGTCAAGGGCGCCGCCGAACGCCTGCGCCGGGCCGAACGCGAGCGATTCCTTGCGGAGGAATGGCCCGACATCCGCGACCGGATGGAGCGGCTTGGGCTCGACATCGCGCAGCTTCTCGAACGCGGGTGAACGCTCACATCGCGAGATTTCCATGAAATCGGGTGCGATTCCATCGGAATCCGCTCATTGGACGACTGCTCTTGCTTGCAGCGCCCGCAATCCTCTGGCAGGTTATTCGCTTCGACGTCGCCCGTCGGGTCCGGGCTGCAAGGGGAATAGCGGGGGGCACCCGCCATCGGGCCAGCGCGAAATTGTCGCCGTGCTGGTTCCGGGAGGCAAGACATGATCAGATCCGAATTGCTGCAGGCACTTCACAAGGACAATCCCGAACTGCGCGCCGAAGAGGTCGAGCAGGTCGTCGACATCTTCTTCGATGAAATTGCCCAGCGCCTGGCCGAAGGGGGGCGGGTCGAACTGCGCGGTTTCGGCGCGTTCTCCACCCGCGAAAGGCAGGCCCGCACCGGGCGCAATCCGCGCACCGGCGAAACGGTCGAGGTGCCGGCCAAGCGCGTGCCCTATTTCAAGGCGGGCAAGGAAATCCGCAAGCGCCTGAACGGCGAATAGGCCCGCGAGCTCAGGCCGCCAGCGCGGCGGGCGTGTCTGCGCCCGCTTCGTCCCGGCCGTGCCGCCGCTCGCGTCCCAGACCGGCGAAGACAGCTTCGACCAGCCGGTCCGCGCCCTCGTCGCCCGTACTGTCCACCGGGACCATGCCGAGCGCCGAGAATTCCTCCTGCATCGCTGCATCCGGCAGCGCGATCACCCGCGCGATTCCCGGAAAGCGTTCCTGCACCAGCGGGGTGAGCGCGCGCGAGGCGGCGACATTGCCGCTCGCCACCACCACCATCTCGCGCCGCCCCATGCCGAGCGCGTCCCAGCTGCGCGGATCGGCCGGGTTGACGCGGTGGACCGGATAGCCGTCGGCGCGGGCGAGCTCGAAGCGGTCATGATCGGCCTCGAGCGCGAGATAGCCGATCTCCTCCTGCCCCAGCGCATCGGCCACCGCGCGGCCCGCGCTGGTCAGCCCGATCAGCACGACCGGCGCATCGTCTCCGCCAAGCTTGGCATCGGGCGGGCCGGTCCGCAGTTTCCCCGCGAGCCTTCGCCCCAGCGCGGAAACCGCCGGGGTGACCGCAAGGCTGATCGCGATGGCGGTGATGAGGATAGCGATCAGCCGCTCCTCGACCAGCCCGGCGACAGTAGGAACCGCGAACAGGACGAGCGCGAACTCGCTCCCCTGGCCGAGCAGGAAGCCCAGTTGCACCGATCCCGGCACCGACCAGCGATTGGCGAGAGCGGCAAGGACATTGAACGCGCATTTGATCGCGACCAGCCCTGCCGCCGCCGCCAGCACCAGCGCCCAGTTGGCCGAAAGCACGGCGGGATCGATCATCAGCCCGACCGAGATGAAGAAGAAACTGAGAAACAGCCCGCGAAACGCCTCGATCTCGCTCTGCACCATGAGCCGCCATGGCGAATCCGCCACCGCCATGCCGCCGAGAAACGCGCCCAATGTCAGCGAGAGGCCCGAAATCCCCGCCGCCCATCCCGCCGCGAGCGCCAGGAACAGGGCGGTCGCGGTGAACACCTCGCTCGAACCCAGCCGCCCGATCAGGCGGAACAGGGGCTCGGTCAGATAGCGCGCGAACAGCACGGCGATGGCGAAGGCGGCGAGCGCCTTTACCCCGGCAAGACCCAATGCGGGCAGCACCGCCCCGCCGCTCCCCAGCGCGCCCGCGGCGATCAGCAGCAGGATCGCGGCGATGTCCTGAAAGATCAGGATCGACTGCGAGGCGCGCCCGACCGGGCAATCCTCCTGCCCCCGTTCGCGCACGAGGCCGATCACCACCGCGGTCGAGGACAGACCCATCGCAAAGCCGCCGATCACCGCAAATTCGGTCGGCAGGCCGAACGCCAGGAACAGTGCGATGAAGGCCCCGCCCGCAACCAGCATCTGGAGGCTGCCGAAGCCGAAGATGTTGGCCGCTTCCTCGCGGATCCGTCCCAACGAGAAATGCAGGCCCAGGTTGAACAGCAGGAACATGATCCCCGCCTCGGCCATGGCGGCGACGACCGGCCCGCCGAACGCCTCGCGATAGCCGAGCGCCCCGATGACGAGGCCGAGCGCGATGTAGCCGACGATCGGATTGAGCCGCACAGCGCGCGAGGCGAGCGCGGCGATTATGCCCAATCCGATCAGCGCGATCGCCGGCTGGATCGTCGCCACCACCGAATGTGCATCGTGAACCGTATCGCCCGCCATGTTTTTCGCCCTAACGCTCCGCTGCCTGCGGGAGGGGTGCCCGCTCTGCTGCCCGATGGCGGAGCGCCGCGCCATCCCCGCAATCGCCGCGACAATGGGGGCGCGAGGGCCCGCTGGCAAGCGGGCGAGTTGCGGGCTGGGTCGGCTCTGGCTATCCCTTCGGTCAAGCGGGTGTGGCGGAATGGTAGACGCCGGGGACTTAAAATCCCCTGATCCTATGATCGTGCGGGTTCGAGTCCCGCCACCCGCACGTTTCCCTTGCCCTATCGCTGCTCTGCATGAGGGCGGCACCGTGCCTGCCCGCGTATCAGCGTTATGAAGCTCTTAACCGGCGCGCGCATATGCCGGACCTCCATCTTGCGGGGATCATTCTAACCGGTCGCATCGCCGCTTGGCGCGCGCTCCGGCAGGGCACGATTTATGGAAGACGCAGCGAGCAATCCGTGGCCCGACGGCGAGGTGCCCACCGGTGCCGATACGCCCGGTGAGGCCGGCGCGCGTCCCCTCGCCGCGCCCGAAGAGATGCGTGCCTCGCCGCGTTTCACCCTGCTCATCCGCGCGGCCAAGCTGGTCTGTTCCAAGGGCGAATTCGTCTCAGTCATCCGCGACGTTTCCGAAACCGGGGTCAGCGTGCGACTGTTCCACCGCCGGCCTTCGGGCGGGCCCTACGAGCTCCACATGCCCGGCGGCGCCTGCTACGAAATGCGCGACGTGTGGGAGCGCGACAACGAAGCGGGCTTCGAATTCACCCGCCCGGTCGATGTCGCGCGGCTCATCAACGAAGCGGGGCAATATCCCAAGCGCGGATTGCGGCTCGACCTCGTGTTTCCGATCACCGTGCGCACTCTGAGTCAGCAATTCGAGGGCGTGATCGAAAACATCTCGCAACAGGGCGCGCGGTTCGAATCCGGCGGCCTGTTCGCGATCGACCAGTCGCTCAGGATCGAAGGCACGGACATGACCGGCGCCTTTCGCAGGGAAGTGCGCGCCAAGGTCCGCTGGCGGCGGGACCGGAATTATGGCGTGGTGTTCGACGACACCTTCACGCTCGGCGATTTCGCCCGCCTCGCCGCGCAATTGCAGGAACCGGGCCTCCTTCACGAATGAGCCTGCCGCGCGGGTAGGTCTTTTCCCGGGGGCAGGTGCGAATTTTTCCGGAGCAAAACGCGGCCATTTACCGCTCGCTAACCAATTTCCTTCACTCCCTTGCGTCGAACCGCCCGCAAATGCGCGTGCCCAGCACGCCTTGCCCGGGCGCCACGAAGGAACGGGGGCTTGAATGAGTGAGCGTGCTGTATCGGGTGCGGCGAGGAGCGAAGGCCTGATCGAGGTCGATGTCGCGATCATCGGCGCCGGCCCTGCAGGCCTCACGGCCGGATACCTGCTGACGAAGCAGGGCAAGTCGGTCGCCATCATCGAGCAGGACGAGACCTATGTCGGCGGCATTAGCCGCACGGTTGAACACGACGGCTATCGCTTCGACATTGGGGGGCACCGCTTCTTTTCCAAGTCGCAGGCCGTGGTCGACCTGTGGAACGAGATCCTGCCCGACGATTTCATCCAGCGCCCGCGCATGAGCCGCATCTATTACGAGGGCAAGTTCTACTCCTACCCGCTGCGGGCCTTCGAGGCGCTTTCCAATCTCGGCCTGCTGCGATCGACCGCCTGCATGGTGAGCTATCTGCGCTACAGGCTGTTTCCGATTCGCGAGGTGAAGAGCTTCGAGGACTGGACTACCAACCAGTTCGGAAAGCGGCTCTATTCGATCTTCTTCAAGACCTACACCGAGAAGGTGTGGGGCATGCCCTGCGACGAAATGAGCGCGGACTGGGCGGCGCAGCGGATCAAGGGGCTGTCGCTGATGAGCGCGGTGATCGACGGGCTGAAACGTAGCCTGGGCCTCAACAAGCGGCCCAATGACGGCAGCGGCAAGCAGGCCAAGACCCTGCTGGAAACGTTCCGCTATCCGCGGCTTGGCCCGGGCATGATGTGGGATGCGGCGCGCGACAAGATCCTCGCCTCGGGCAAGGGCGCGGTGCTGATGGGCCACGCGCTCGAACGGATCGCGAGCGACGGGACGGGCTGGACCATGACCGCGCGTTCCAGGCACGGCACCGCGCAGATCCGCACGAAGGACGTGATCAGCTCGGCCCCGATGCGCGAACTGGCGAAACGGCTCCACCCGCTGCCCGAAACCACGCTGCAGGCGAGCAATCTCAAGTATCGCGACTTCCTCACCGTTGCGCTGATGATCGAAAGCGAGGACCTGTTCCCCGACAACTGGATCTACATCCACGATTCCAAGGTGCAGGTCGGCCGCGTCCAGAACTTCCGTTCGTGGTCGCCCGAAATGGTGCCGGATGAAAACGTGGCCTGCGTGGGTCTCGAATATTTCTGTTTCGAAGGCGACGGGCTGTGGACCTCTTCGGACGAGGACCTCATCGAGCTCGCCAAGCGCGAAATGGCGATACTCGGCCTCGTCGATCCGGCCAGGGTGCGCGGCGGCGCGGTGGTGCGGCAGGAAAAGGCCTATCCCGTCTATGACGAGGATTATGCCGCCAATGTCGATGCGATGCGCCGCGAACTCGAAGCCAAGCACCCCAGCCTGCACCTTGTCGGGCGCAACGGGATGCACCGCTACAACAATCAGGACCACGCGATGATGACCGCGATGCTGACGGTCGAGAACATCCAGGCCGGCATGCGCGTCTACGACACGTGGTGCGTCAACGAGGACGCCGAATATCACGAGGCGGGCGACGAGGGCGCAAATAGCGGCCTGCCCGCGCGCGAGACGGCGGAAACCAAGCCGCTTTCCGAAGACCAGGTCGCAGCGCTCACGAGCCTGCGCGACGTTCCCGAGCAGGTTCGCCCGGACGCCGACGGGGATATCCGGAAGCGCGCGTGATGGAACTGGCGACGAGCCTCCTGGCCCGGCTGCGGGACGTGCGCTTCGTGCGCTATCTCGTCGCGAGCGTCGGCGCGCTGGCGGTCGACATGGGCGCGTTCCTCGCCCTGCTCGCGGGCGGCATGGCGGCGGCGCCCGCATCGGCGATCGGCTATACGCTCGGCATTCTCGCCCACTGGCTGATGTCGAGCCGCGCAGTGTTTCACGGCAATGTCGCGCAAGGCGGCCTTGCGCGAACCCGGCAGAAGGCGCTGTTCGTGATCTCCGCCCTGCTCGGCCTCGCCCTCACGACGGCGATCGTCGGGCTCGGCGACAGCGCCGGGATCGACCCGCGCGCGGCCAAGCTGGTCGCGATCGCGGTGAGCTTCATGGCGACCTGGCTGGTGCGCAGCCGGATCGTCTTCTGTGCGCCTGCAACCGGGCGCGGGGAGGCGTGAGGCGATGCTGGTCGAACGCCGAGGAGGAGCCTTTCCCGCCGACCTGCTGATGCGGGTCGGGGCGGCGTGGCTGATGGTCGCGGCGGTGCTCGTCGCGGTCAACTGGCAATCCATCGACGGGCGCCAGTTTCCCGATCCCGACGATGCGATGCGGCTGGTTCAGGTGCGCGATCTGATCGCCGGGCAAGGCTGGTTCGATCTCACCCAGTACCGCGTCGACGCGCCGGGCGGCGGCGTCGCGATGCACTGGTCGCGGCTGGTCGATATCCCGCTCCTGCTGGTGATCCTGCTGCTTTCGCCGATCCTCGGCGCAGGCGCGGCCGAGGCTGCGGCGCTGGTCATCGTGCCCCTCGTCACCCTGTTCATCGCCATGCTGCTCGCCGCGCGTATTGCCTGGCGGCTACTGGGCGAAGAGGAGACGATGCTGACTTCGCTGCTGATGGCGCTGTCGGTCCCGCTCCTGTTCCAGCTTTCGCCGCTGCGGATCGATCATCATGGCTGGCAGGTCGTGTGCGCGCTGTGGGCGATGAATGCCCTGATGGCGCGCTCGCCCGGGCTGGGAGCCTTCGGTCTCGGGGCGAGTTTCGCGACATGGCTCGCGATCTCGGTCGAGGGGCTCCCGCTTGCCGCGGCGATCTTCGGAGTGCTGGCGCTGCGCTGGCTGCGGGACCGCTCGCAGCGGGCCTGGCTGGTCGGCGCGATCCAGTGGCTTTCGGTCGTGAGCGCGGCGCTGTTCCTGCTGACCCGCGGCATCGGCGACCTCGCGGTTCATTGCGACGCGATCGGCCCGCTCCATCTCGCCGTTTTCGGCTGGGGCGCGCTGGTTCTCACCCTGCTGGGGCGGACC
The DNA here is from genome assembly GCF_001719165.1 of Erythrobacter litoralis. NCBI lineage: Bacteria > Pseudomonadati > Pseudomonadota > Alphaproteobacteria > Sphingomonadales > Erythrobacteraceae > Erythrobacter > Erythrobacter litoralis. The sequence goes on along the minus strand of NZ_CP017057.1, from coordinate 3,155,758 downwards.
GAGCCCGCGCCGGTCGCGCTGGTGCTTGCCGGATTCGCGCTCGCCGCGGGCGGCGCTCTCGCCCTGGTGCTCGTCGCCGCGCCGCAATGCGCGATCGGCGGGGGTTTCGCGCAGATCGATCCGCTCGCGGCTCAGCACTGGCTCGCCTACGTGAACGAGGGCCGCCCAGTCTGGCACCAATCGCCTGTCGACGCGCTGCCTTTCGTGGTCGCCCCGCTGATCGGCCTCATCGCCGCCTCGCGGCTGGGGAGGCATTCGGCGGGCTGGCTGCGCCGGTTCTGGAGCGATTACGCGCTGATCCTCGGGGCTGCGCTGCTGATTGCGCTGTTCGTCGCGCGTGCCGGGGCGGTGGCCTGTGCGCTGGCCGCGCCGCCGCTCGCCTGGCAGGTGGGGCAATGGCTGCGCGCCGCGCGCAAGATGAAAAGTCCCGCGCGCCGCATGGCGGCGATGTGCGGCATCGCCCTCGCGCTCGTCCCGACCTTTCCGCTGACCCTGATCGGCCCCGCCATCCCCGCCAACGCCGCCCGCGGGGACGAGGTGGCTCTGGCGGGTTCGCTGCGCCAGTCCGACTGCGATATTGCCGCCGCGGGCGATGTCCTCGCCGCGCTGCCCAGGGGCGAGATCTACGCCCCGCTCGACATCGCACCGGCCCTGCTGCTCGAAAGCCGTCACAGCGTCGTCGCGACGCCCCATCATCGCGGCCACGAGGCGATCGGCGCGGTCATCGCCGCTGCTATCGGGACAAGCGAGGAAGCGCGCGCGGCACTTGTCGCGCGTGGGACCGATTACGTCGCCCTGTGCCCCACGCTCGGCGAGCCGCGCCATTATGCAAACCTGTCGCGACAGGGTTTCGCAGCGCAGCTGCTCTCGGGCGAGGTGCCCGAATGGCTCGAACCGGTCGAACTGCCCGAGGATACCTCGCTCCTGCTGTGGCGCGTCAGGCCGGTCTGAAATCGAGCGCGGCGCCGTTGATGCAGTGCCGCTTGCCGGTGGGCCGCGGCCCATCGCCGAAAATGTGCCCCAGATGCCCGCCGCAATCGGCGCAATGCACCTCGGTGCGCGGAATTCCGATCTTGTAATCGGTGCTGGTGGCGACCGCGCCCTTGTCGATCGCCTTGTAGAAGCTCGGCCAGCCCGTCCCGCTGTCATATTTGTGGGCCGAGGAATACAGAGCGTTCCCGCATCCCGCGCACACGAAGGTTCCCGCGCGCTTTTCCTCGTTCAGGGGCGAGGTGTAGGGCCTCTCGGTCCCCGCTTCGCGCAGGACGTAATATTCACTTGTCGTCAGGGCCTTGCGCCATTCGGCCTCGCTTTTCGAGACCGGAAAGTTCTCGCGCGCGCTCGCCGGGCCGGAGCCGCAGGCGCCCAGCAGCGGCAGCGCGGCGACGCCCGCAGAAGCGGCGACGACGAAGGAGCGGCGGGAAGGGGTGAGGTTCATTGCGGGGTTTTCGTGTGTACTGTTCACCCTGCTATTACGCCACACCCCGCCTGAAGGTTTCATGACCGAACCCACGGGTCGCAATCAGAATTCGGTGATCTCTACCTCGAGCTTGCGGAAGCCGTGGACGAAATTCGCCCGCACCCGTTCGACATCGCCCGCGACATGGACCCGCATCCGGCGCTTGTGCATCTCTTCAAGCAGGAGGCGCAATTGCATCTCGGCCAGCCGCGCCCCTACGCAGCGGTGGATGCCGTAGCCGAAGGCGATGTGGCGGCGCGCATTCTCGCGGCGGATGTCGAGCTTGTGCGGGTTCTCGAACACCTTTTCGTCCCGGTTCGCGCCGAGATACCACAGCACCACCTTGTCGCCCTTCTTCACCGTCTGGCCGAAGACATCGGTATCCTCGGTGCAGGTGCGGCGCATGTGCGCGAGCGGGGTGATGTAGCGCAGGCATTCCTGCACCGCATTGGGGATGAGTTCAGGATTCTCCTCGAAAGCTTTGCGCTGGTCGGGGAACTTGTCGAGCGCGTGGACGATCCCGCTCATCGTGTTGCGGGTGGTGTCGTTCCCGCCGACGATCAGCAGGACCAGATTGCCCATGAATTCCTCGGGCCGCATCTGGTTCATCGCTTCGGAGCGGATCATCATGGAGATGAGATCGTCGCCCGAAGGGTCCTGCGTGCGCTCCACCCAGAGCGACTGGAAATAGGCCGCCATCTCCTGGAGAAAGCTCCAGCGTTCTTGGTCGAGATCGCGCACCGTGGCGAGTTCGGTGTCGCCCGCCCAGTCGGACCACAAGGTGAGCAGGCGCCGGTCCTCCCAGGGGAAGCCGAACAGGATCGCGAGCATCCCGGTGGTGAGTTCGATCGAAACCTTGTCGACCCAGTCGAAAGTCTCGCCGCGCGGCAGCGAATCGAGCAGTTCGCCGGTGCGCGCGCGGATATCGCCTTCCATGTCGGCCATCGCGGTGGGGGTGAACTTGGGCGCAACGGTGCGGCGCTGGCCGGTGTGCTGCGGGCGGTCCATCGCGATGAACATCGGCAATTCGCGCGTGTCGATATTGCTCGCGGCGGCCTCTTCCTCGGTCAGCCGTTCGAGGATCGTGATGCCGCCATATTCCCAGCTCGACGAAAAGGTCTCGGGCAGGGCCTCGATGTGCTGGATCGCCTTGTGATCGACCACCGCCCAATAGGGGCCATAGGGGCTTTCGGGGATGTAATGGAGCGGCCCTGCGTCCTGCATCTCCTTGAAGATCGGCTGCCAGCGATCCTCGAAATAGATGTCGGAACGCGACACGTCCCATTTGTGAGGGTGATTGAGCCGCTCGTCGGGATGCTTGTCGTAATGCTGCTTGAGCGCCTCGTAGGCGGTCGGCGAACGGCGCACTTCGGGCCGTTTGGGGGCGATGGTTGCCATGGCTCTCTCTCCTCGAGGGGAGCGGCCGTGCCTTATCGCATCTCGGGAATCCCGCTCCCGTTCGCAGGACATCCTGCCCTAACTGACAGCGCTGTCAATAGTGAGTTTCGTTCAGCCACCTATTCGGCCGGTTCGACCAGCGCTTCCGGCCCGGGGCGGGCGCGCCAGCGGCGGCGCTTCGCGCGGCCGGCCCCGCCCGATTTCATCACCCGCTTGCGGAACAGCATCGACCCGCCCCTGACCAGCGCCAGCACGGCGAGGCCCTGCCAGGCGAGCGCGGCGGCGTGGGTCCACAATGTCTCGTCCATCGCCGCGCGCGCCAGCATGGCAAAGGGCGAGGAGAGCGGGAACACCAGCGCCGCCAGTTCGAGCGAGGAGCCGGGCTGCGTGATCGTGTAGGCGGCAAGGAAGAACACCATCAGCTGCATCATCGTGACCGGCATAGATAGCGTCTGCACCTCGCGCACCGTGTTCGCGAGTGCGCCGATCGTCAGGAACAGCGCGCCGAGCAGGAGGTAGGCCATCGAGAAATAGGCGATGCCGAGGATCGCGAAGAGCCCCCAGCCCACGGCGGGCGCGGGAAGGTCGGACGGATCGCTTCCCATCGCCGCGGTGACGGCATCGCCGCCGAGGCTCCACAGTCCCCAACCGACAGCGCCCCAAACCGAAATGCCGACAAAGCTGACGCCGAGCATGGCGAAAAGCTTGCCCATGAAGACCGCGTCCATCGGGATCGCGGCGGCGAGAATCTCTATGATCTTGTTCGCCTTTTCCTCGACGAGGTTCGACAGCACCATCCCGGCGAGCAGCATGGTGAGAAGGAACAGCAGCATTTGCGCGGCCTGCGCGGTGCGGATGCGGTTGGATCGCTGCGACGCGCCGCTGGTGGCGACGATTTCGGTCCGGACCTCGGGGAAGGCGGCGGGCGCGGCTCCGGCGGCGCTCGCGGCGATCAGGCCGATCGGCCCCTGCCAGTGCGCGACCTGCGCCTCGGTCCCGACGAGGCGCGGGGCCTCCGGGCTGCCCGAAAGGATCGCGGCGTAATTGGCCCGGCGCGCTTCGAGAAAGGCCCTGGCGTCGAATCCGGGCTCGCGCGCTTCGGGCACGGCGGCAAGCCGCGGCAGCGCGCTGCCCAGTTGCGGGCGCAGACTTTCGCGCGCGGCGATCATGGCGGCATTGTCCGGCTCGGACATGGCAAGGCCGATCTCGACGCTCACCGCCTCGCGCTGGACCTGGCTGCCGATGCTCCCCGCCAGCCCGCCGACGATCACCGGAAAGAGCGGGCCCAGAAGGAAGAACAGGAAGGCGCGGCTGAACAGGACGGCGACGAAATCGCGCCGGGCGATGACCCAGGCGGCCTCGAGGCTGGAGAGGCGCGATCTGGCGTTCATGTCGGGGTTCATCGCGCGGCCTCCTCGTTGTCTGCGGCCAATTGCCGCGCGGCGGCCTCGCCCGCGATCGCGACGAAGGCGTCGTGCAATCCCGCGCGCTCGATCGACAGCGAGAGGATGCCCGCCTCGCCCTCGATCAGCTGGCGCAGCAGCGGCTCGATCCCCGTTTCGGGGAGCGGGAAATGGAAGAAATCGCCCACCCGGCGCGTTTCGGCGGGGAGCGCCTGCATCCAGCGCCCTTCGCGGGCGCGGGTTTCGAGCCTGACCTGCGCCGGAATGCGGTCGCGCGCGGCCTCGACGCTGCCGGCATAGGGGACGCGGCCACCTGCAATGATCGCGACGCCTTCGCACAGCCTCTCGGCATGGTGGATGACATGGGTCGAGAAGATCACCGTCACCCCGTCATCGGCGAGATTGCGGATCAGCACTTCGAGCTTGCCCTGGTTGATCGCGTCGAGCCCCGAGAATGGCTCGTCCAGCACCACGAGGCGCGGGCGATGCACCAGCGTGCCGAGCAATTGCACCGTCTGCGCCATGCCTTTCGACAGCTGGCGGATCGTGCGACCGGCGGCATGGGCTAGGTCGTGGCGTTCGAGCAGTTCGGCCGCCCGCCTGCGCCCTTCGGCGAGCGGCAGGCCGCGCAGCGCGCCCATGAAGGCGATCGCCTCGACCGCCTTCATCGCTGGGTAGAGCCCGCGTTCCTCAGGCAGATAGCCGATCAGCCGGCCGATATCGTGCGGACGGTCGTGCCCGAACACGCGGCGCACCCCTTCGTCGGGGTCGATGATGCCGAGCAGCATCCTCAAGGTCGTCGTCTTGCCCGCGCCATTGGGGCCGAGCACGCCGTAGATCGCGCCTTCGGGCACGGAAATGTCCACCCCGTCGACCGCGCGCGTGCCGTCGAAGCTCTTGATCAGCCCGCGCGCTTCTATCGCGAGGGGTCGATTATCGCCGGCGGATGCATATTTGCCCGCCGCGCCCAGTTCGCCTACCGCCATATCCATGACTTCCACGGTTAACGCGCGAGACTAAACGGGAGTAACCCCAAGCATGGTTAACGCGCCGGTAAGCACGTCCGGGGACGCACCGCTGGAAGAGCGAATAGCGGAGCGCGCGCACGAGCTGGGCTTTGCCGCCTGCGGCTTCGCCAGCGCCGAAGAGGACCCGGTGCGCGCCCGGCGGCTCGAGGAATGGCTGGGCGAGGGCCATCACGCGACGATGGAATGGATGGAGACGCGGTTTCACCACCGCCGCTCGCCGCAGGGGCTGTGGCCGCAGGCGAAGAGCGTCATCGCCCTGGGCATGAGCTATGCGCCTGCCAACGATCCCTTCGCGCTCGAACATGTGCGCGATCATGCGCGCATTTCGGTCTATGCACAGGGCAAGGACTATCACGATGTCGTGAAAAAGCGCCTGAAAGCGCTCGCCCGCTGGCTGGTGGCGGAGGAGGAGGGCGCCGAGGTCAAGGTCTTCGTCGACACCGCGCCCGTCATGGAAAAGCCGCTGGGCGAAGCGGCGGGGATCGGCTGGCAGGGCAAGCACACCAATCTCGTCAGTCGCGAACACGGCAGCTGGCTGTTCCTGGGCGCGATCTATACCACCCTCGATCTCGCCCCGGCCGATCCGCACCGCGACCAGTGCGGTTCCTGCCGCGCCTGTCTCGACGTGTGTCCGACCGATGCCTTCCCCGCGCCCTATCGCCTGGATGCACGCCGCTGCATTTCCTACCTCACCATCGAGCACAAGGGCCCGGTGCCCGAAGACCTGCGCGAAGGGCTGGGCAACCGCATCTATGGCTGCGACGATTGCCTTGCCGTGTGTCCGTGGAACAAGTTCGCGTCGCAAGCCCGTGCGATGAAGGAATTCCTCCCCCGCCCCGAACTGGTTGCCCCGCGCCTTGCCGAATTGCTGGGTCTGGACGATGCGGGATTCAGGGCGCTGTTCTCGGGTTCTCCGATCAAGCGGATCGGGCGGGACCGGTTCGTGAGGAATTGCCTCTATGCCGCCGGGAACAGCGGCGAGGCCGCGTTGTCGGGGCCGTGCAAGGCGTTGCAGGACGATCCCGACCCGGTCGTCGCCGAAGCCGCCCGCTGGGCGCTGGGAAAGCTCAGGCAAGCTCCTTGAGCGGAACTGCGGGATCGGCCAGCAGGTCGCGATCGACCCGCTCGACGCCCCTCTCGAGCAGCTTCCTGCCCTGCACGTAATCCTTCATCGTGTTCACGCAGTCAAAGGCGATCGGCTTACCTTCCTTGAGATAGACCACGGTGAACTTGCGGCTGTCGGGATCGCCGCGCAGCACCGTCTCGTCATAGCCGAGGCTGAGCCCTGCGGTCTGGAGTTTCAGGTCATACTGGTTCGACCAGAACCACGGCAGCGCGCCATACGGTTCCTTCTCGCCCATGATCGCGCGGGCGACGGTGTTCGCCATGTCATGCGCGTTCTGGACCGATTCCAGCCGGATCACCGCGCTGCCGGCGAAAGGATTGGCATGGGCGGCGCAGTCGCCGATCGCGTAGATGTCGTCCAATGTGGTGCGGCAGCAGAAATCGACGTCCACCCCGTTCGAACCGGCCGCCCCGGCAGATATCAGCGGGGCGACGGCGGGGACGATGCCGATGCCGACGACCACCATGTCGCACTCCACCACCTCGCCCGAGGTCAGCTGCACCCCGGTGACACGGCCCGCTTCCTCGCCGAGGATCTCGTTGACCCCGGTCTCCAGCCGGACGTCGACGCCCTGCCTGCGGTGTTCCTCGGCATAGAAGCGCGACAGGTCCTCTCCTGCGACCCGTGCGAGCAAGCGTTTCTGCATCTCGATCAGCGTAACCTCGCAGCCGAGCTTGCGCAGCACGGCCGCCGCCTCGAGCCCGATATAGCCGCCGCCGATGACGACCGCTTTCCTTGGACCGTCCGCCAGCGCTTCCATCATTGCGTCAGCATCGCGCTTGTCGCGGATGTAGAACACGCCCTTGAGCCCTGCGCCGGGGCAGGACAGACGGCGCGGATCGCCCCCGCCCGACCAGATCAGCTTGCGATAGCCGATCTTGCTGCCGTCCGAGAGCGTGACCACGTGCCGGACCGGATCGATCGCGGTGACGCCCCGGCCCAGCACGAGATCGATCCCCTTGTCGGCCCAGAACTTCTCCGGCCGGATCATGATCCGCTCGAAATGCTTTTCGCCGGCGAGATATTCCTTCGACAGAGGCGGGCGTTCATAGGGCGGCGAGGTGTCGCGCCCGATCATCAGGATCGTGCCCTCATGGCCCTGCTGGCGCAATGCGATCGCGACCTGCGCGCCGCCATGGCCGGTCCCGACGATCACCACGTCGGCATTCTTCGGCGTCTTGTCCTCTCCATCCATGGCGCGATGCGTCACCGAAAGCGGGGCCGAGGTCAAGCCTTACGGGCCGAGCAGGTTGCGGGCCTGGCTCGCGATTTGGGCGAGGACGGCGGGGCCGACCGGCGGGTGCGCCTGCGCGCGTTCGACCACGGAGCGGAAACGGCGGATCGCGGCGGCGTTCTCCTCGGCCCAGCTGTCCACCGCCGGAGCGATCTCCCCGCCCTTGCGGCGCACCAGACGGCGCAGGAAATCGAGCCGCATCTGCTGGAAATCGCGCGCCAGCCCGGCGACGAGCAGGCGCTCCCACACGTCCGAAGGCTCCATCAGCGCCGCCGTGCCCTGCGCCCAGTCGAGCCCGAGGCGCATGCCGAGCGCGGTGAAGGCCTCGGTCAGTTCGAGCACGGGCACTTCGGTCCTGCGCGACAGCCGTGCAAGGCCGACCGCGCCGTCCATCTCGAACAGGTGGACCACCCGCGCAGCAAGATCGGAGGGCGTACCGGCCGCTTCGAGCTCGGCCTGCATCCGGTCCGAGCGCTGGCGCGATTCGCCCACGAGCACCGCGCCCGTCGCCTTCGCAAGTTCGGCGATTCCGGGCGCGAGTTCGTCCGCCAGCGCGCTCGCCGCCTGCCGCGCAGCGCCCGCCCGCAGCAGGTCGGCCATCTGCGCGCGCAGCGCATGGGCGGTGCGGTCGAACAGCATCAACCGCGTCGCTTCGCTCACATCCGCGGTGTCGAGCGCGTCCCACAGCGCGCTGCAATCGAACAGCATGTCGAGCGCGACAAAGGCCTTGGCGATCGAGGCAAGGCTCGCGCCCTCTTCCTCGGCGAGTTCGAAGGCGACCAGCAGGCCGAGCCGGTTGACCATGCGGTTGGCGATTTCGGTCGCGATCAGTTCGCGGCGCAGGCGGTGCGATCGGATCTCCTCGCCGAAACGCTCCTGCATCGGCCCCGGGAACATGCCGAGCAGAACCGCCTCCAGCGCGGGATCGTCGGGCAGGTCGCTCGCCTCGATCGCGTCCTGCAGGGCGAGCTTGGTGGAGGACAGCAGCACCGCGAGTTCGGGGCGGGTGAGGCCCTGGCCCTCGCTGGAGCGGCGCACCAGCGTCTCGCCATCGGCAAGGCCCTGCGTGCGGCGGTCGAAATCGCCCATCTCCTCCAACCGCTCGATCAGGCGGACATAGGATGCGCTCTGGTCCGGCCCGGCCGCCTCGGCGACGGACAGGGCGAGCGCCTGGAGCCGGTTGTCCTCGAGCACGATTTCGGCGACCTCCTCGGTCATCTCGACCAGCAGGCCGTTGCGCTCCTCGCGCGTCAGGCGGCCCGATTTCATCGCCGCGGCAAGCGCGATCTTGATGTTGACCTCGTTGTCCGAACAATCGACCCCGGCCGAATTGTCGATGAAATCGGTGTTGATCCGGCCTCCGCCCAGCGCGAATTCGATCCGGCCCGCCTGCGTGACGCCGAGATTGGCGCCTTCGCCGATGACCCTGGCGCGCACGTCCTCTGCATCGATGCGCAGCGCGTCGTTGGCAGGATCGCCCACAGCGATGTGGTTTTCGCGTTCGGCCTTGATGTAGGTGCCGATCCCGCCGAACCAGATGAGGTCCACTTCGGCGCGCAGGATCGCGGAGATGAGCGCATCGGGTTCGATCTCGCTATCCTCCAGGCCCAGCATGGCGCGAACCTCGCCCGACAGTTCGATCCGCTTGAGATCGCGCGAGAACACCCCGCCGCCCCCGGAAATCAGCGACTTGTCATAATCCTCCCAGCTCGAACGCGGCAGGTCGAACAGGCGCTTGCGCTCGGCCCAGCTTGCCGCCGGGTCGGGGTCGGGATCGAGGAAGATGTGGCGGTGGTCGAAAGCCGCGACGAGCTTGATCGCCTTCGACAGCAGCATGCCGTTGCCGAACACGTCGCCCGACATGTCGCCGCAGCCCGCGACGCGCACGCTTTCGGACTGCACGTCGATCCCCATTTCGAGGAAGTGCCGCTGGACCGAAACCCAGCCGCCGCGCGCGGTGATGCCCATCGCCTTGTGGTCGTAGCCGTTCGACCCGCCCGATGCGAAGGCATCGTCGAGCCAGAATTCGCGCGCCTGTGCGATCCCGTTCGCCACGTCGGAAAAGCGCGCCGTACCCTTGTCCGCTGCGACGACGAAATAGGGATCGTCCCCGTCGGTCACGACGACATGCGCCGGATGGACGACCTTGCCCTCTTCGATATTGTCGGTGACCGACAGCAGGGTGCGGATGAAGACCTCGTAGCTCGCCTGCCCCTCGGCCGCCCAGCCTTCGCGGTCGAGCGCGGGGGAAGGCAATTGCTTGGGATAGAACCCGCCCTTGGCCCCGGTGGGAACGATCACCGCGTTCTTGACCTTCTGCGCCTTCATCAGGCCGAGGATCTCGGTGCGGAAGTCGTCGCGCCGGTCGGACCACCTCAGCCCCCCGCGCGCGACCGGGCCGGAGCGCAGGTGGATGCCCTCGACCTGGCGCGAATAGACGAACACCTCGCGCCACGGCAGCGGCTTGGGCAGGTTGGGGATCAGTGCCGAATCGATCTTGAAGGCCAGCGCTTCCTCGGCCGCCGGGGCAAACGCATTGGTGCGCAGGCACGCATCGACCACCGCGCGATACAGGCGCAGCAGCCGGTCGTCATTGATCGCCGCGACCCTCGCGAGGCCGGCGGTATAGGCGCGCTCGGCGGCCTTGCAGGCCTCTTCGCGCTCCGCCTCGAAAGCCGGGTCGTGACGGGCGAGGAAGAGGTCGATCATCGCCCGGGTCACGTCGGGCGCACGTTCCAGCGCGTCGACCACGGTGTAGATGGTAAAGCCCATCCCCGTCTGGCGCAGGTAGCGATAGATCGCGCGCAGCCAGTTCGCCTCGCGCGCGGCGAGCGCGGTGCCCATCACCAGCCGGTTGAAGGGATCGTCCTCGGCCCCGCCATTGAGCACCTCGGCGATCGCCGTCTCGATCGCCTCGCACCGCGCGAGCAGGCTCTCGGCCTCGGTTCCGGGCGGCAGGTCGAGCGTGAAATCGTGGATCGTGCCGAGCGCGCCGCCAGCGAGCAGGGTCGGAATCTCGGTCACCACGCGAAAGCCGAAATTCTCGAGCGCGGGAACCGCATCCGACAGCGCCAGCAGGCCGCGCGTGTAATAGATCTTGAGCCTGAGGCTCCCCGGCAGGTCGGTTTCGAGCCGGTAAAGCCGCACGTCGCGGGGCGGGGCCGCGTCCTCGCGGTCGGCGGCGGCGAGCGCGCGCAGCCGGGCGATGTCGCGCGCGGCTTCGGCGGGGCCGTAATCGCCGCGATAGCCGGGCGGAAAGGCGGGGGCATAGCGCGCCGCGATCGCAGTCGCGCGGCCCGGTTCTTCGCCCTCGGCGAGATGCGTCTCGACCGCCTCGCCCCAGCCGCGCAGCAGGTCTTCGAGATTGGCCTCGATCGCGGCGGCATCGGGCGCGCTGCGGCTCGCCCTTGTGTCGAGCAGGAATTGCAGCAGGGCAAGGTCGCTGCCCTCGATCTCGAGGCTCCAGTCGAGCAGCGCGGTCCCCGGCTCCTGCGTCAGCAGCGCCTGGATGCGCATGCGCACATCGGTCGAGATCGTGTCGCGCGGCAGCCAGACGAAGGCGAAGACATGCCGGGCGAGCGGCGAGGGAACCAGCACCAGCCGCGGGCGCGGGCGGTCCATCAGGCTCATCATCGCGGTGGTCAGCCGGGCGATCTCGTCGTGACCGAAGGCCACCAGCAGGTCGTGCGGCAGGGTGGTGAAGGCGTGGACGAGGCTCTTGCCCGCATGGCCCGCCCGGTCGAAGCCGAGTTCCTGCGTCACCCGTGCGAGCGCGGCCCGCAGGATTGGAACGTCCTGCGGCGGCGAAGCGAGCGCGGCGCTGGTCCACACGCCGGCATGGATCGACAGCGCGGTCGTCCGCCCGCGCTCGGTCCCCTCGTTTTCCCGGTGGGGCACGATGAACAGGTCGAGCGGGACGCGGCGATGGACATTGGACAGCCGGTTCGCCTTGATCACCAGCAGCGAGCGCGGCTCGCCTTTGCCGCCCTCCCCTTCATCGCCCCCTTCGGCGCTGGCGTCGAACCACGCAAAGGCGCGTTCGTAGGACATTTCGGCAAGGATCTCGCGCGCGCTCGCGCGGCAGATGCCAAGCGCGTCCTCCTCGGTCCCGTCGCGCCGCCGGGTGAGATGGCCGAGCTGGGTCACCATGCCGTCATTGAGCCAGCGGAGCAGCGCGGCGGCTTCCTCGTATTCGGGGCCGGAGCCGCTTTCGCTCGCCGCGATCCGATCGGCATCGGCGCGCATCGCCTGCTGCATCGCGCCCCAATCGCTCACCGCCGCGCGCACATCGCCCAGCGTGCGGCGCAATTCGGCGAGCAGGTCGCGGCGATGGCGCGCATCGACGCGCGGCGTCTCGATGTAGACGAAGCTTTCCTTGCGCCCCGTTTCCGCAGTGCCGAGCCCGGTCAGAGTGCCGTCGGCATCGCGCTGCACGGGGATCACCGGGTGGACCAGCCGGTCGATGCTCACGCCCTGCGCGGTGAGAGTGGCGGCGATCGAATCGACGAGGAAGGGCATGTCGTCGTTGACGATCGCGATGCGCAGGCGGCGGCGGCCGTCGGTGGCGGATTCGATCGTGATCGCGGCGCGTTCGCTTTCGCGGTGGGAAGCGGCTTCGAGCAGGAAGACGGCAGCATCGGCAAGCGCTTCGTCCTCGAGCGGGATGTCGCCCGGCAGGATCGCGGCGCTCATGCGCTCGGCTAGCACCTCGGCAAGGTCGCCCGTGGCGGCGTTCCCGGCGGGATTCGAGACCATCTGTTGCTCCTGGAACCTCGACCCGGCCTGGCGCGCCCTCATGTTGCGGCGCAACATTATTATGCCGGGGTGTTGTTATGCTGCCGCCGATACAGGCTTTGCCCGGGCGGGCGCAAGCACCATTGCCACGCTTTCGCCGCCCTTTTGTGACGGTTCGCCCCGGCTTTCCTCAAGCGGCGGGGACGGCCTCCAATGCCTCCATCGTGCTTTCGAGCGACCTTATGCGGTCCTGCGGATCGTAGGTCGCGCCGCACAGCATGATCTCGTCCGCGCCGGTGCGGCGGATGAAGGCGTGGATCGCCTCGCGTACCTCGCGCGCAGTGCCGACGGCGGCAGCCTGCCCGATATGGTCGAGCATCGCGCGCGCCGGGGCGGGCAGCGTGTCGGTGTAGTCCTCGATCGGCGGCGGGAGCTTGCCCGGATTGCCCGTGCGCAGCCGCACGAAGCTTTGCTGCTGGCTTGATGCGAGGGTGCGCGCCTCGCGCTCGCTCGGCGCGCAGAAGACGTTCATCGCGACCATGACATGCGGCTTGTCGAGCGCCTCGGAAGGCTGGAAATCGCGGCGATAAAGCGCGAGCGCGGCGTCGAGATGGTCGGGCGCGAAATGCGCGGCAAAGGCATAGGGCAGGCCGAGCCGGGCGGCGAGGCTCGCGCCGAACAGCGAGGAGCCGAGCATCCACATCTCGACCTTGGCGCCGAGGCCGGGCGTCGCTGTGATCGGCAATTCGACATCGCCCGTGAGCAGCGCGCGCAGTTCGAGCACGTCCTGCGGGAATTGCTCGGCGGCCTGGTGGAGGTTCTTGCGCAGCGCGCGCTGCAGTTCCGGCCCCGCCCCGGGCGCACGGCCGAGGCCGAGATCGACCCGGCCGGGGAAGAGCGCATCGAGCGTGCCGAACTGCTCGGCGATCTGGAACGGCGTGTGGTTGGGCAGCATGATCCCGCCCGAACCGATGCGGATGGTGCTGGTCGCATTGCCGATATGGGCGAGCACGACCGAGGTCGCCCCGCCGGCTATCCCGTCCATCGCGTGGTGTTCGGCCACCCAGAAACGCTTGCACCCGGCGGTCTCGGCGGCGCGGGCGAGGTCGGCGGCGGCGGCGAAGGCTTCGGCAAGCGTGCCCCCTTCGCGCACGGGGACGAGATCGAGGACGGAAAATCGGGTCATTGTTGCGGCTCCTCTCGCGGCGCATTGTCCACTGCGGGAGGGAGCTGTGCAAGGTAAGCCTTTGCCGTCTTCGCCGCGAGGCTTTCGGGCTGGGTGGCGATGACCGATTCCCAGCTTTCGCGCGCGGCCTCTTCGCGCCCCGCAAGCACCGCGATCACGCCCGCCTCGAGCCCGACCGCGCCGTCCATGGGGACAAGTTCCACCGCGCGCTCGATCGCGGCCTGCGCCTCGTCCAGCCGTTCCAGGCGCCGCAGCAGGGTCGCTTCGAGCAGCCACGCTTCGCCGCTTGTCGGTGCGAGCCGGGTCGCATCGCGCAGCGCTGCGAGGGCGTCCTCGGGCCGATCGAGCGCCACCAGCGCGCGCCCCCGGTCGAGCGCGGCGATCGCCTCGAGACTGGCGGAGGCGGCGGTGCGCGCATCGTCCTCGGCGGCGGCGAGCAGGGTGAGCGCGCTCGCCGGGTCGCCCGCCGCCAGCGCGGCATTGCCTGCCATCGCCCCGAACCGCGCACGCGTGCGCGCCTCGCCTTGCGGCGTCTCGTCGCGCGCGGCGAGGAAGGCGGCGCGCGCATCGTCCCACAGGCCAAGCTCGGTCGCCGCCACGCCAAGGCAGTGATTGGCGATCACGCGCTGCTCGCCGAAGGTCTCGTTCCGGCGGATCTGCGCCTTCGCATGGGCGCGCGCCGGGTCGTCGACTACCTGTTCGAGGCAGCTTTTCAGCCATTGACTGACCGGATCGAGCGGGGCCTCGATGGTTTCGGCGGCACGGGGGGGACGGTTGACGAGTTCGTCTGGCTCGCCCGCAATCGCGCCGGCGGTGGGGTCGGGGCCGACCTGCAGGAGAAGCGCTAGGAAGAGGGACATGGGAGCCTTCAGGTGAGGGTGGAAACGGTCCGCTTCAGCAATGCGATGTCGGCGTCGCGGCTGAGGCGGTGGTCGCCGTCCTTAATCAGCGTCACCTGTACATCGTCCGAACGCAGAGCCTCGGCGAGTTTCAGGCTCACCTCCCACGGCACGTCCGCATCGCATTGCCCGTGGAGCAGGCGCACCGGGCAGCGAATCGCGATTTCCTGCCCCAGCCGCATGTGGCTTTCGGCATCAGCGAAGAAGCCGGGATGGGTTGGCGTGGGCTCGGGGCCGTAGGGATTGTCCTCGTAGACGATCTGCCCATGCGCGAGCTGCGCGCGCTGTTCGTCCGAATAGCCCCAGCGGGTGAAATCGGGCGCGGCGGCGATGCCGACCATGCCGGCGAGGCGCCCGTTATCCCTGGCCCCGAGAGCCTCGCCCACGAGCAGCATCAGCCAGCCGCCCATCGACGAGCCGACGAGGATGATGGGAGCGTTCACATGGCTTTCGACCAGCGCCAACACCTCGTCCCGCCAGCGCGACAGCGTGCCGTCCGCGAAGCTGCCCGAACTTTCCCCGCAGCCCGAATAGTCGAGCAGCAGGGCGGCCCGTCCTTCGTCGCGGGCCTGTTCGAACAGCGCGCTCGCCTTGCCGCCCGCCATGTCGGACATGTAGCCCGGCAGGAAGACGAGGCACGGTCCGGCGCCGTCCGCCTTGCGCAAGGCGATCCGGCGTCCATCGGGCATGTCGTGAAATCGAATGTCGGTCATCGGACGCGACCATGCCTTTCCCGGGCCTTTGCGCGCAAGCCCTCAGCGCTGTCACAGCTTCGACACCATCGGCGATTATCGGCTGCAAGCATGACCACGAACGACGCCGCCGCACCGGCCCCCTCGCCCGCCTCGTACTCTCTCGCCGATGTCTCGCGCCGCGGCCTGTTCGCGCTCGCTGGCGCGGCCTCCGCGCTTGCCGCGACGCCTGCCGGAGCGCGCACATGGGGCAGCGGCTTCACCCATTCGGTCGCCAGCGGCGAGCCGCAGGGAACCAGCGTCCTGCTATGGACCCGCTTCGTCGCCGATGCCGAGACCGTGCTCGAATGGGAAGTCAGCGACACCGCCGATTTCGCCCGCATCGCCTCGGCCGGCACGGTCACCGCGAGCGCGAGCCGCGACTGGTGCGCCAAGGCGATCGCGAACGGCCTCGAACCGGACCGCTGGTATTATTACCGCTTCACCGCGCCGGGCGGGACCGTCTCCGACATCGGTCGCACCCGCACGCTGCCCGAAGGAGGGGTGCAGAAATTCCGCCTCGCGGTGTTCTCCTGCTCCAATTTCGGCTTTGGCTGGTTCAATTCCTATGCCCATGCGGCGGAAGCCAATGATTGCGACCTGGCGGTGCATCTGGGCGATTACATCTACGAATACGGTGCGGGCAATTATCCCTCGGCCGCGCAGGCCGATCCGGGCCGCGACCTCGAACCCGACAACGAGATCGTGACGCTCGCCGATTATCGCACCCGCTATGCGACCTATCGTGCCGACCCGGACCTCAGGCGCCTGCACCAGTCGCTGCCGATGATCGCGGTCTGGGACGACCACGAAAGCGCGAATGACAGCTGGACGGACGGGGCGCAGAACCACCAGCCGGACAGCGAAGGCCCGTGGGACGTGCGCAAGGCGATCGCCAAGCGGGTCTACCGCGAATGGATGCCGGTCTCGGACGAACCCTATGCCGCCTACGACATCGGCGACCTCGCGACGATCTTCCGGCTCGACACGCGGCTGGAGGGGCGCAACGAACAGCTCGATCTCGGCACCGTGCTTGAAGGCGCGAGCGATCCCGAGGCCGCGCTCGCCGCGCTGGTGAAGTTCCGCGAAGGCGACTGGGCGGACCCTTCGCGCCAGTTGCTCGGCGAAGCGCAGGAGCAATGGCTGGCCGAAGGCCTCGCCGCCTCGACCGCGCGCGGGGCGACGTGGCAGGTGCTCGCGCAGCAGGTGCTGATGGGCAATCTCAGGAGCCCCGCCGCGCTTGCCGAGCAGGCCGGTGGCAGCCTGCCCGATTTCATTCGCCAGCGGATGATGGCGGCGGCGATGGCGAGCCGTGTCGGCCTGCCGCTCAACATGGATGCCTGGGACGGCTATCCCGCCGCGCGCGAACGGGTGTTCAAGGCCGCGCTCGAAGCCGATGCGAACCTGCTGGTGCTCGCGGGCGACACGCACAATGCCTGGGCCTTCGACCTCGATCACGCGGGCGCGAAGGTGGGCGTCGAAGTGGGCGTGCAGGGGACGACATCGCCCGGTTTCGAAAGCTATCTCTCCTTCGTTCCGCCCGCCGATCTCGCGAACGCGCTGGTGGCCGAGAACGCGCAATTGCAATGGGCCGACACCGCGCAGCGCGGCTACATGACGGTCGAGCTGACCCCCGCGCGCGCAACCACCGAATTCCGTTTCGTCGAGGGCGTCAGGCAGCGCTCGACCCGCCTCGCGGGGACCAAGCGGGTCTCGGTCGGGGCGGGCGCGCGCACGCTGGACGCGTGATCCGCTAGTCGCGGCTGAAGATCTCCTCGATCCGCATCCCGAACACTTCGGCGATGCGGAAGGCGAGGGGGAGCGAGGGGTCGTAGCGGCCCTTCTCGATCGCGTTGACGCTCTGGCGGCTGACCTCCAATCGGTCGGCGAGATCCTGCTGCGACCAGTCGCGTTCCGCGCGCAGCACTTTCAGACGGTTCTTCACGCGCGGCCCCCTAGGCGCTGCCCCACGTGCCGTGCTGCACGCGATTGAAGGCCGCGCCGACGAAGAGGCCGAAGAACCACGCCACCGCGACCCACCATGCGTCGAGATGGGGGACGAGGTCGGCGCTTTCGAGAAAGCCCCAGACCGAGGCGGCGCTGAGCGCGACGGCGGTTGCGACAAGCGACTGTCGCACGGTCAGCATCGCTAAGAATTCGTCCTCTTCTTCGACCATCAGCCGCCCGATCGCCCAGAACACGCCGATGATGGCAAGGCCGGGCAGCAGCGCGAGCAGGACGCGGACCGCCTGCGGCCCCGTTTCATCGCCGAATAGCGACAGCGAGGCGACGGCGACGAGGTAGAGCGAGGTGAACAGCGCGGTCCGCTTGACATAGCGCGCCTGCGCGAGTCCGCGCGAGCCGGCCTCGGCCTTGCTGCGCGCGGAAAGCTGGGCGGCGCGGAACACGGCGGCAAGGAGCGCGAGCGGGACGAGCGCGAGGACGAGCACTATCTCCAGCCCCTCGATGGCGCCGGTCCATCTGAGCAGGCCGAGCGCGAGCGAGCTGGCGACGAACAGCCCGGCCCAGAAATGGGGTCCGCGTCCCAGGAATCCCGTGCGCGGATCGCTGTCGGGCCGGGAGGAGGCGGCGTTCACTGGAGGCATCCACGCCCGCAGGGCGTGTCGGACTGGAGGCTGCCCCAGGCGGCGCCGGTGAGGCCGAAGATGATGCCCGCGGTGGCGGGATCGCTGACCCCCTGCGACTGCATGACGAAGGCGACGAGGATGATGACGCAGGCCCATGCGAGGGCCGGGATGATGGTGCTGGTGTTGGACATGGTGACAAGCTCCCTTGCAACTATGGAAAGCACACTTGTCATTTTCTGCGGACAATGTCAAGCAACCTTTCCACAAAGGAGCGCGAGCTTGCCTCTCGCCGGCTGACTTTGATCAACTTGCGCGTGACAATCGCCTGTTGGGAGATTATCTCCCCCCCATGGCACGAGCGCTGACCAGCCCCATGACGACTACCACCTCCGGTTTCCGGGGGCGGGCTCTCGCGCATTAGCGACAGGCTCCGCCGCCCGGCCGACGGGCGGTGCGGTGTCCTCCCGAAATCGGCCATTCCAAGGCAACACCGCTCTTCCGGTGCGCGTCCGCTTGTGGCAGGGCGCACCCCAAGTAAGACGGACTGCGAGACAAATGACCGAACTGCTCAAGATCAGCCTTCCCGACGGATCGGTGCGCGAAATGGCGCCGGGCTCGACCCCCGCCGATGTCGCTGCCGCGATCGGACCGGGCCTCGCCAAGGCTGCTCTCGCCGCGAAGGTGAACGGCGAGGTGCGCGATCTTTGCCGCCCCTTCGATAGCGATGCCGAACTCGCGCTCATCACCGCAAGGGACGAGGCCGAAGCGCTCGAACTCGTCCGGCACGATTATGCCCACATCCTCGCCGAGGCGGTGCAGGCCCTTTATCCGGGCACGCAGATCACCTTCGGCCCCGCCACCGACGACGGCTTCTATTACGACGTGAAGGCGCCCGAAAACCGCGAGCCTTTCTCGATGGACGACCTGCCCGCCATCGAGGAGAAGATGCGCGAGATCATCAGGGCTGACAAGCCGCTGCGCCGCGAGGTTTGGAGCCGCGAGCAGCTGATCGCGAAATGGGAAAGCGAGGGCGAGACCTTCAAGGCCGAATGGGCGAAGGAACTGCCCGAGAACGAGGAACTGACGGTCTATTGGTCGGGTGACGACTGGCTCGACATGTGCCGCGGCCCGCATCTCGAAAGCACCGGCAAGCTCGATCCGCAGGCATTCAAGCTGATGCGCGTCGCCGGGGCCTATTGGCGCGGCGATCAGAAGAACGCGCAGCTGACGCGGATCTACGGCACCGGCTGGCTCAACAAGAAGCAACTGAACGCCCACCTCACCCGTCTGGAGGAAGCCGCCAAGCGCGACCACCGCAAGCTGGGGCGCGAGATGGACCTCTTCCACCTGCAGGAAGAGGCGCATGGCAGCGTCTTCTGGCACCCCAAGGGCTATCGCATCTGGCGCGAGCTCGAGGCTTACATGCGTCGCCGCATGGATGCGGGCGGATATCGCGAGATCAAGACGCCGCAGGTGATGGACGCGCGCCAGTGGGAGCAGTCCGGCCATTGGGGCAAGTATCGCGAGAACATGTTCGTCATCCCCGACGAGGTCCCGAACACCGAGGAAGGCGCCGAGCTGATCTCGAAGGACGCCGACTGGATGGCGCTGAAGCCGATGAACTGCCCGGCGCACGTGCTGGTCTTCAAGCAGGGCATCACCTCATACCGCGACCTGCCGATCCGGCTGGGCGAAATGGGCTGCTGCCACCGCAACGAACCGCACGGCGCGCTCCACGGCCTGATGCGCGTGCGCCAGTTCACGCAGGACGACGCGCATATCTTCTGCACGGAAAGCCAGGTGGTCGAGGAAGTGCGCAAGTTCTGCGAGCTTGCCGACAGCGTCTACCAGCATTTCGGCTTCACTTATGAAATCAAGCTCGCGACCCGGCCCGAGCAGCGCTACGGCTCGGATGCGGACTGGGACAAGGCCGAGCAGGAATTGCGCTACGCGGTGGCCAAAGCGGGCATGGCGAATGACGAATTCGGCTGGGAGGAATTGCCGGGCGAGGGCGCATTCTACGCGCCCAAGCTCGAATGGCACCTGACCGATGCGATCGGGCGCACCTGGCAGGTCGGCACGATCCAGTCCGACCGCGTCCTGCCGGAAAGGCTCGATGCGAGCTATGTCGGCGAGGACGGCGAAAAGCACCGCCCGGTCATGCTGCACCGCGCGATCTTCGGCTCCTACGAACGCTTCATCGGCATATTGATCGAACATTTCGCAGGGCGGCTTCCCGCATGGCTCGCGCCGGTTCAGGCGGTGGTCGCCACCATCGTTTCCGATGCCGATGACTATGCGAAGGAGGCCACGGCGAAACTGGCCGCGGCGGGGCTGCGCGTAGATAGCGACCTTCGCAACGAGAAGATCAATTACAAGGTGCGCGAACACTCGCTTGCCAAGGTCCCCTACCTGCTGGTGGTGGGCAAGCGCGAGGCGGAGGAAGGCACGGTTGCGATGCGCATTCTCGGCGAGAAGGAGCAGCGCGTCCTGTCCCTGGACGAAGCTATTGCGCTGATCGGCGAGGCGGCGACCCCGCCTGATCTCGCGTAAGCAGGTCTAGAAGGGAAGCGGCTGGCCCGCGAGGATCAGCGCGAGTGCGGTCGCGGTGACGATCGCCGTGCGCAGGATCGCTTCGTGCCGGAGCGCGATCTGCGCCCGGGTAGCGGCGGTGAGGGCGATGGCTCTGCTCATGCACGCCAGTTTCCGCGCCAAACCCTAACGAAGCGTTAAGGGGCCGCGGGCATCTGCTGGCTGGCGCAGTGAAAGCCTCCGCCTCCGGCCAGAACGGCATCGGCGCGAAGGCCGACGGTCTTGCGGTCCGGGAACAGCGCGGCGATTGCTTCAACCCCGGCATCGTCGTTCGGCGACCCGAAAACCGGCACGACGACAAGGTTCGAGGTGATCGCGAAATTGACATAGCTTGCGGGCTCGATCCTGCCTTCCCGCTCGATCCGGCCGGGCGAGGGGATGCGAACGACCTCGATCCCGGCCCCGGCCGCGCGGTTGGCGGCGTCATCGTAGATCGCGGCATTGGGGTCGTCCCGGCCCGCCGGTTCGGGCACGACGAGCCGGTTTTCGCCGACGAAGCGCGCAAGATTGTCGACATGGCCGTCGGTGTGGTCGTTCACCAATCCTTCGCCGAGCCAGACCACTCGGGTAAAGCCGAGCCGGGCGGCGAGTTCTTCCTCTATGGCCGCGCGGCTCATGGAAGGGTTGCGGTTGGGGTTGAGCAGGCATTGCTCGGTCGTCACGCAGAGGCCCGTGCCGTCGGTATCGACCGCGCCGCCTTCGAGTATCATCGGCGAATGGCTGACGGATAGCCCGGCATCGCGCGCGATCGTCTCTCCGACGCTTTCATCGCCCGGCATCTCGTATTTCCCGCCCCAGCCGTTGAAGGCGAAGCGGATTGCGCGCCGTTCGACCTTGTCCATCACCACCAGCGGGCCGGTATCCCGCAGCCAGACATCGCCATAGGTCCGCCGCTCTAGCGTCACGGCATCGCTCGTCAGGGTGCGGGCGCGGGCCTCGTTCGCATCGTCGCGGACCAGCAGGCGGACCTGCTGCCCGCTCTCCGCCACCGCATTGGCGAAGGCCGCGATCTGCTCCTGTGCGGGCGCGAGAAAGCCGGGCCATTCCTCGGCGAGATGGGGAAAGCCGATCCACAGCCAGTCCTGCTTCGCCCATTCGGGCGGCATCGTCGCGGCCATGGCGGCTCTCCCCCTCGCTCAGCAGCCCGCGTCGGAAGCGGCGCAGCTCTGGTCGCGAATGCCGCGGAACTCGTCGCCCTCGTTCCAGTTCGGCCAGCTCGTGCTCGTCGCCATCGCCCGGCCGATCCGGTAGAACAGCTGGAGATCGGCCATCACGCCCGACCAGTCCCAGTTCTCGTCATATTCGTCCTTGGGACCGTGATAGCGATTGGCGCGGTAATCCTCGGCGATCGCCTTGCCAGCCTCGCGACCGCCCTCGATCAGGTCCTGCCCGCCATCGACATAGAGCATCGGCACCCCGCGCTTGGCGAAGGCGAAATGGTCGGACCGGTAGTAATAGCCCGCCTCGGGGCTCGGGTTCGGGGTCGCGACGCGCCCGTCGGCGACCAGACCCGCCTCGAGAAAGGCGTCGAGCTGCGACTTGCCCGGCCCGACGACCGTGACGTCGCGCGCGGGCCCGGCCATGTCGAAGGCGTCCATGTTGATGCCCCCCACGGTCTGCGCGAGCGGGAAGACCGGGTTCGCGGCATAGTAATCCGCCCCGAGCAGGCCCGATTCCTCGGCCGTCACCGCAAGGAAGACAAGGCTGCGGCGCGGCGCGCCTGCCTTGGCATGCGCTTCGGCAAGCGCAACCAGTGCGGCCGTGCCGGTGGCGTTGTCGACCGCGCCATTGCAGATGTCGTCCCCGTCGGGCGCGGGTTTGCACCGGCCGAGATGGTCCCAGTGCGCGGTGTGGATGACATATTCGTCAGGCGCCTCGCTGCCCGGCAGGATACCGATGACATTGCGGCTGACGAAATTGCGGAAATCGTTTTCGAAGCTCGTTGAGGCCTTGAGACCGAGCGGCACGGCCTTGAAATCCTCGGACTTCGCGGCCTCGCTGAGCGCATCGAGGTCCTGACCCGCGGCGGCCATGATCTCGCGCGCGACATCCTGCTGGATCCAGCCATTGACCCTGGTGAGCGGCGGCGCATTCTCGCCCCGCCTGGCATAGGCCTGCGGGCCTGACCACGAGCTTTCGACGACGTTCCAGCCATAGCTCGCCGGTTCGGTCTGGTGGACGATCAGCGCGCCCGCCGCGCCCTGCCTTGCGGCCTCTTCGTACTTGTAGGTCCAGCGCCCGTAATAGGTCATCGCCTTGCCGCCGAAAGTGCCGGTGAGCCCCGGGGTCTCCCAGTCGGGGTCGTTGACGAGGATGACAACGGTCTTGCCGGTGACATCGACGCCTTCATAATCGTTCCAGCCGCGCTCGGGCGCGTTGATGCCGTATCCGACAAAGACGAGTTCGCTGTCCTCGAGCCGTGTCGTCCCGTCCTCGCGATAGGTCACGCCGACCCATTCGCTGCCATAGTCGAAGCCGAGGCCGGGACCGCCACCCGTGATCGTGAGCGGGGCGTAGTTCTTTCCCGTTATCTCGACCAGCGGGACTTCCTGCACCCAGCTGTCGCCATTGCCGGGCCGAAGCCCCGCCGCCGCGAAGCGTTCGGTGAGATAGGCGACGGTCTTTTCCTCGCCCTCGGTGCCGGGCATGCGGCCTTCGAAACTGTCCTGCGACAGCGTCTTCGTGACCGTCTTCATCGTCTCTTGGGAGATGTCGCCCGGTTCGACTTCGGGAATGTCCAGCTCGGCCTCGGCGGATTCCATACCCGGAAAGGCGGCGTCGCATGCTCCCAGCATCAGCGCCCCGGCAAGAGCGGCGGCTCGCAGCGCGAAAGATCGTCTCATGTCCTTCAAGATCCTTACGTTCCCCGTGAATGCGGCTTCTCTTGCAGAGCCCCGCGGGATCGGCAAGCGGGTGCATGCTTGCGAGAGCCGCGCGAGCAGCCCAAGAGGAAGCCATGTCAGACCGTCCCGACTGGACCGGAGCGATCGAGCGGGCGCGCGCCCATGCGCCGTTCCTCGCGCGCTCGCTAGATCGGCAGCCGGAGCTTGCCGAACTGCTTGCTGCCGGTGAAGGCGAGGCGGCGATCGCATGGGCGAAGGCGCGCGGGGAGGGCGAGGAGCCGGAAGCCGCCCTGCGGCGCGAACGGCTCGGGCTTGCGACCGCGCTTGGCATCGGGGATCTTGCCGGGGCGTTTGCCCTGATCCGAGTGACGGGCGAACTGACCGCTTTCGCCGACCGTGCACTCGACCGCGCGATCCGCACCGCGATCCGCGAACGCACGGGCGGGGAATCGAGCGACGGCTTCGTCGCGCTGGCTCTTGGCAAGCAGGGGGCGGGCGAGCTCAATTATTCCTCCGACATCGACCCGATCCTGCTGTTCGATCCCGACCGGCTCCCGCGGCGCGAAAAGGACGATCCGGGCGAGGCGGCGCAGCGTTACGCGCGGCGGATCGTGCGGCTGCTGTCCGAAACGACGGCGCAGGGCTATGTCATGCGGGTCGATCTGCGGCTCAGGCCGGCAAGCGAGATCAGCCCGCCCGCCGTGCCGATCGCCTCCGCACTCGCCCATTATCAGGGGCAGGCGCTGGCATGGGAGCGCGCCGCCTTCGTCCGGGCGCGGCCCGCTGCGGGCGATATCGAACTGGGCGAGGAATTCCTCGCCGCCACCCGCCCCTTCGTCTGGCGGCGCCATCTCGATTTCGGCGCGGTCGCGGAAATCCGCCGCCTTACCAAGCGCATCCGCGAGGAATACGAGGGCGCGCCCCGGCCCGGCCCCGGTTTCGACGTGAAGCGCGGTCGCGGCGGCATCCGCGAGATCGAGTTCTACGCCCAGACCCTGCAGCTCATCCATGGCGGGCGCGATCCTTCGCTGAGGGTGCGCGGCACGCGCGAGGCGCTCGATGCGCTGGCCGCGGCCGGCCACGTCTCGCCCCGGGATGCGCGGGTGCTGGGCGAGGGGTATGACCGGCTGCGCGAGATCGAGCACCGCCTGCAGATGGTCAACGACCGCCAGACCCATGCGCTGCCCGAGAGCGCCGAGGCGCTCGATTCGGTGGCGCGGCTCGATGGGCTTTCGGACGGCGCGGCGCTGATCGCGGAACTGGAGGGGCTGACCACGCGGACGGGAGCGATCTACGATGCGCTGATCCGCGAGGAATTGCCGGTCGATCCCCCCGCTCCGCCTCCCACCCCCGCTGCCGAGCCCGCGGGCGATCCCGGCGCACGCACCGCGCGCGCCGCCCAGCTTGCGCAGCGGATGGAGGACTGGCGCGACGGACGCTATCAGAGCCTGCGCACGCCGCAGGCGCTCGCCGCCTTCGAGGCCATCGCGCCGACGCTCGCCGAAGCCTTCCTCGATGCCGACGACCCCGAGCGCGCGCTGGTGCGCTGGGAAAGCGTGCTCGATCGGGCGAGTTCGGCGATCAACCTGTTCCACCTGCTCAAGGCGCGGCCCGACCTGCTCCACCGGCTGATCTCCGCGCTCACTCTCGCCCCGGTCCTCGCCGACGAGCTTGCCCGGCGTCCCGAACTGCTCGACATATTGCTCGACCGCGATGCGCCGCGCCTGCCGCGCGCTCTCGAGGCGATCATGGGCCGCATCAAGGCCGCCGCCGCGCGCGAGGATTACGAGGCGTTGCTGGACGCGATCCGGGTCGTGACGGGCGAGGTGCGCTTCGCTCTCGGCGTGGAGCTGATCGAGGGACGGGCCGACCCGCTCGATGTCGCCGCCTCGCTTTCGCGCACTGCCGAGGCCGCCCTGCGGCTCGCCCACGAAGCGACGGCTGAGGAATTCGCCGGCGCGCATGGCCGGATCGAAGGCAGCGAACTGCTCGTGCTGGGGCTCGGCCGGTTCGGAGGCGGGGCGCTGACCCATGCCTCCGATCTCGACATCGTCTACCTGTTCACCGGCGATTTCGCCTCGCAATCGGACGGCAAGCGACCTCTGGGCGCGACGCATTACTTCAACCGCCTCGCAAGCCGGTTGAGCGCGGCGCTGTCCGTGCCCACGGCAGAGGGCGCGCTTTACGAGATCGATACGCGATTGAGGCCGCAGGGCGCGCAGGGCCCGCTTGCGGTGAGCTGCGAGGCCTTCGCCAAGTATCAGCGCGAGGCGGCCTGGACGTGGGAGCACATGGCGCTGGCCCGCGCGCGGGTTCTGGTCGGCTCGGAGGAAGCGCGCAAGGAGGTCGAGGCGCTCATCGCCGACGTCCTGTTCCGCCCGCGCGATGCGGAGGACCTGCGCGAATCGGTGCTCGAGATGCGCGACACCATGGCGCTCCACAAGACGCCCGGAGGCGAGCTTGACGTCAAGCTGCAGCGCGGCGGACTGGTCGATTTCGAATTCCTCGTCCACTACCTCCAGCTGCGCGGCGGAAGAGCGCTGGCCGAGGCGCATCCGGCCGCCTTTGCCGCCGATCTTGGCAGGACGATCCCGGCGCTGGTCGCCGCTGGTCTGCTGCCGCAGGGCTTTCACGAGGATTACGACCTCATGACCCGCATGCTGGTCGCCGGACGCCTGCTCGCCCCGGGCGGGAACGAGCCGCCCCCGCTCGCCGCCCGCGCCCTGGCGCAGGCGTGCAGGCAGTCGGATTATGCCAGCCTCTTGCGCGCCCTTGCCGAGGCGCGGCAAAGGGTGGCCGGAACCTGGCACGCGATTCTCGGTCAGGACATCATCCACCAACAGGGGAGCTGAAACATGAGCGACTTTCCCGGCGTCGGCGACGCCATGCCCGACATCGCGATGGAAACGCCCGATGGCGGCAGCGTGAAGCCGTCCGACTTTGCGGGGCGCAAGCTGGTGGTCTTCTTCTATCCCAAGGACAACACGCCCGGCTGCACCACCGAGGCGAAGGATTTCTCCGCCTTGAAGGGCGAGTTCGACGCCGCCGGCGTGGCGCTGCTCGGCGTCTCCAAGGATTCGGCCAAGAAGCACCAGAAGTTCATCGCCAAGCACGACCTCACCACCCCGCTCGCGACCGATGCGGAAGAAGGCGGGCTGTCCGATGCGCTCGGCGTGTGGGCGGAAAAGCAGATGTACGGGAAGACCTATATGGGCATGGTCCGATCGACCTATCTCGTGGGTGCGGACGGGAAGATCGCGCAGGTCTGGCCCAAGGTGAAGGTCAAGGGACACGCCGAGGAAGTGCTGGCAGCGGCGAAAGCCCTTTGAGCCGCGAGAGCGCGGGCCCCGAAAGCGTCGTCTCCGAAAGCGTCGCTCACGCGATCCGCGCGGCCCTGCTGACCGCCGATCCGCGCACCAAGTGCTTTGCCGCGCGCGACGTTGCGCGGCGCTGGCGGCGGGGCGAACTCGCTTTCGCCTTCGATGTCGCCATGCCCGACCGGCCCGCATGGCCGGACAAGCCCGAACTGCTGCCGCCGAACCGGATGCCCAAGCGCGGGAAGTTCGGATCGGTTCGGGCCCGGATCGCGCTGTGGCATTCGCTTGCTCACATCGAATTCGTGGCGATCGATCTCGCGCTCGACATGGCGGGGCGATTCGGCGGGGAGATGGACGAGGAATTCGTCAGCGATTTCCTTTCCGTCGCTGCCGACGAGGCGTTGCATTTCGCGCTGCTCGCCCGCAAGCTCGAATCGCTCGGCAGCCATTACGGCGCGCTGCCCGCCCATGCCGGATTGTGGGAAGCGGCGCATGGCACGAGGGCCGATGTCGCAGCGAGGCTGGCAGTGGTGCCGATGGTGCTCGAGGCGCGCGGGCTCGACGTGACACCGGCGACGCTCGAAAGGGTCGAGGCCGCAGGCGACGCGCACGGCGCGAAAATCCTCGCGCGCATTCTTGACGACGAAATCCGCCACGTGCGCTTTGGCACCAAACATTTTCTGAAGATCGCCGAGGGTCTTGGAAAGGCGCCCGAATCCCTGTGGAAATACCTGGTCGGGACGCACTTCCGGGGGACGCTCAAACCCCCTTTCAACGACTCGGCGCGCCTTGCAGCCGGTTTGTCCCGGGATTTCTACACTAATGTTGCAAGTTAGGAATTGCGCCCGATAACCCGAATTTCGTCAGGCCAGACAGGTTCCGCGGAACTCCGGGCAGGCGTTAAGGCGTGCGATTGAGACGCGCCGGGATAGCGAAAAGGCGCGTGTCGCGCCGCAACGAAGGACCGGGTCAAAATGAGCGCGACCGTGCTTGCCAGGATTACCAAGGCCAAATTCGCCAGGATGACAGCCACTCTTGCGGCTGCCGTCGGCCTCGCCGCGGCAGGCCCTGCGATGGCGAACACCGCTGCCAATGCGGCGAATGCGAATGCCGCCACGGCCAACAGCGCCGCCAATACCGCCAGTGCAGCGGGCGCCAATTCGGCGAACGCGGCTTCCTCGAACGCCGCCGCCGCTGACGTTGTGAAGCCGCTGCGCGAGGAAAAGGGCGACACCCTCACCAATGGCGATCCGCGCTTTCGCCAGCTCTTCGCCAACTGGCGTTCGCTCGACACCAGTGGTCCGGGCGCCCCGGTCGAACAGCCGGTGATCTCCGTGCCGTCGCGCATGCCGCTTTCGGGCTTTCGCATGACCAGCGATTACGGGATGCGCACGCACCCGGTGCTTGGCCGCCGGGCGCATCACAAGGGCGTCGATCTCGCCGCGCCGACCGGCACGCCGGTCTATGCAACTGCCGACGGCATGATCGAACGGGCCGAATTCTCGTCCTCCTACGGCCTCGTCATCTACACCGATCACGGAGCCGGGCTCGAAACGCGCTATGCCCACCTGTCCAAGCTCGCCGTCGCCGAGGGCGAGCGGGTGCGCAAGGGCGATCTCATCGGCTATGTCGGTTCCACCGGTCGTTCGACCGGTCCGCACCTGCATTACGAAGTTCGCGTGGACGGGGTTGCAGTCAATCCGATTCCCTATATGGTGGAAACCGAAACGCAGGTCGCCGCGGCGGAACGCCCCGAGCTGACCGGCCAGGGCGGCGAATAGCCTCACGGAGCAGTTTGCCCGCGAGAAGCGGGCCGGACATTGGAGAGGGTGTCCGATATAGGCGGCGGGTTTTCCCGCCGCCTTTTTTGTGGGGCCGGCGGGTTTTCCCGGCCTTTTTTGTGGGGCCGCGGGTTTTCCCGCCCGACGCCCCGCACACTCCGCAAGACCTTCAACCCGCTTTCGATTTCACTTGCCCGCACGTCTCGCGCGGTTAGTTTCCGTCTCCGAGAGAGCGCGCCCCGTCATCAAGCGAACGAGGGCGCCCCTTTGGGAGACACATCATGAGCCTGCATCCGACCGCGCATGCCGCGACACGTCCCGATCACCCCGCCGTCATCATGGCCGGTAGCGGTGAGACGATCACTTTTCGCGAAATGGAGGACGAGGCGAACCGTTTCGCGCAGCTGCTGCGCGCTCGCGGGCTCGGTCCAAATGAAAGCGGCGGCGATGCCTTCGCGGTGCTGCTCGAAAACAGGATCGAATATTTCACTCTCATCTGGGGTTCGCAGCGCTCGGGCACGATGCTGGTGCCGATCTCGACCCGCCTGACCGCGCCCGAGATCGCCTACATCCTGCGCGACAGCGAGGCGAAGCTGCTGATCACTTCCACCGCCTTCACGGACGTGCTCGAGGGGGTGCGGGCCCAATGTCCCGACCTTCCTGTGCTGGTGATGGGCGGGAGCGGCGACGAGGATTTCGCCGCCGCACTGGCCGCCCAGCCCGCCGAGCCGATCGAGGACCAGAGCGCCGGGGTGGTGATGCTCTATTCGTCGGGCACGACCGGGCGGCCCAAGGGCATCCGCCCTGCCCCGCCCGCCGATCCCGACCCGCAGGCCGCCATCCCGCTGATGGGGCTCGCGGTGATGGGCGCCGGAATGCCGACCGACGGGTCGATGGTCTATCTGTCGCCCGCCCCGCTCTATCACGCCGCGCCGATCGGCTGGTGCTCCACCGCGCACCGGCTCGGCGGGACCGTGGTGATGATGGAGAAGTTCGAGCCCGAGGCCGCGCTCGCCGCGATCGAGAAATACAAGGTCACCGACAGCCAGTGGGTCCCGACCCACTTCGTTCGCTTCCTCAAGCTCGATCCTGAGGTTCGCACGAAATACGACCTTTCCAGCCACAGCCGCGCGCTCCACGCCGCCGCGCCCTGCCCGGTCCCGATCAAGCAGGAAATGATCGAATGGTGGGGGCCGATCGTGAACGAATATTATGCGGGCAGCGAGAGCATCGGCATGACCATGGTGCGCTCGCCAGACTGGCTCACCCATCCGGGCAGCGTGGGCAAGGCGATCTACGGCACGCTGCACATCTGCGGTCCCGACGGCGAGGAATTGCCCGCAGGTGAGGACGGGCTGATCTATTTCGAGAACGACCTGCTGCCGACCTATCACAACGACCCGGCCAAAACGCGCGAGGCGATGCATCCCAAGGGCTGGATGACGCTTGGCGACATCGGCCACGTTGACGAGGACGGCTTCCTCTACCTCACCGACCGCAAGAGCCACATGATCATATCGGGCGGGGTCAACATCTACCCGCAGGAAATAGAGAACCTCCTCGTCACCCACGACAAGGTGATGGACGCCGCCGTTATCGGCGCGCCCGATCCCGATCTTGGCGAAAAGGTCGTCGCGGTGGTGCAGCCGATCGACATGGCCGAAGCGGGCGAGGCGCTCGAACAGGAACTGCGCGAATTCCTCGCCCCCCAGCTTGCCCGGATCAAGATGCCCAAGCTGTTCGATTTCCGCCCCGACCTGCCGCGCGAACAGAACGGCAAGCTCTACAAGCGCGAATTGCGCGACGAATATGTCGCCAAGGCGCGTGAAGGGGTCGACGCCTGATGGCGAGCGCCGGCGATACGAAGCAGCCCGCCGCCCTCCCGCCCGAAACCGCGCGCGAGGTAATCGACCCCAAGGCCTATGCCGAATGGGACGGCCTGCTCGACACCTTCGACCGGCTGCGCGAGGAGGCGCCGGTGGCGAAGGTCATGCCCGAGACCGAGGGCCTGTTCGAACCCTTCTGGCTGGTCACCCGCTATGACGACGTGATGCGGATATCGAAGGACAATGCCGCCTTCCTCAACAATCCGCGCCCTGTCGTGTTCAGCTTCAACCAGGCGATCGAATTCAGCCGCGCGGCGACGGGTTCGGACATGCTGGTCGATTCGCTCGTCGTGTTCGATGCGCCGATCCACCCGAAATATCGCCGGCTTACCCAGGATTGGTTCATGCCGCGCAATCTCGGCCGGATCGAGGAGGAGATCCGCGCGCTCGCCCACCGCACGGTTGATGCGATGATCGAAAAGGGCGGCGAGATCGATTTCGTGAAGGAGGTCTCCGGCCCCTATCCCCTGCGCGTCGTAATGCAGATCCTCGGCGTGCCTCCGGAGGACGAGCCGCGAATGCAGATGCTCACCCAGCAGCTTTTCGGCGGGCAGGATGCGGACCTATCGGGGACGGGCATGGAGAACATGACCCCCGAACAGGTGGTGCAGCTGGTCGCAGGCGCGGTGAAAAGCTTCGAGGACTATTTCGCCAAGCTCGCCGAGGATCGCCGCGCCCATCCGACCGAGGATGTCGCCAGCGTCATCGCCAATGCGACGGTCGATGGCGAGCCGCTGCCGCCGCGCGACATGGCGGGCTATTACATCATCGTCGCAACCGCCGGACACGATACGACCAGCGCCTCGACCGCGGGCGCGATGCAGGCGCTGGCGAACGATCCCGAGCAATGGGAGCGGGTGAAGGCCGACCGCTCGCTGCTCCCCGGCATCGTCGAGGAAGCGATCCGCTGGACCACGCCGGTGCAGCATTTCATGCGGACCGCGGCCGAGGATTGCGAGGTCGGCGGCCAGCAGGTGAAGAAGGGCGACTGGCTGATGATCAATTACGTCGCCGCGAATCACGATCCTGCCCAGTTCGACAACCCGCGCAAGTTCGACGCCGCCCGTTCGCCCAATCGCCACCTCGCCTTCGGAGCCGGGGCGCATCAGTGTCTTGGCCTGCACCTTGCCCGGCTGGAGATGCGCCTTTTGTTCGAGGCGCTGCTCGACAAGGTGGCGAGCGTGGCGCCAGCGGGCGAGGCGAAGCGGGCGAGCAGCACGTTCGTCGGCGGGCTGAAGACGCTGCCCCTGCGCATCACCCCGGAGTGATTCTGCGCCCCACTGATCCGAATTTCCTGTTCCTTGCCCATGGAAGCGATCGATTCGATCAAGATCGTCCAGGTCGACGGGCTCACCAATGGCGGTCGTTCGGGCGCGGCCAACGATGCGGGCGCGCCGCTTGGCGGCGGCGGGACCGGCAACCTCGCGAGCGACGCGGTCGCCGCCGCGCTCGCCTACCGCGCGCAGGCGCCGGTGCTCGACGGGCTGATGAAGGAGCTCGGGCTCGATGGCTCCTCATTGGGCAGCATGGTCAAGGGCGTGGCCGAGGAAGTGGGCGGTGAAGTCGCCGAAGCGCTCGAGAAGGTAGAGGCCGACAACGACCGGAAGGAAAAGGCGATCGACCCGCCCGCGGGCGAAACGGCCGCCGAATAGGACTGCGACGGGCGGGCCGCCGCGCCCGCCCGCTCGCTCTAGCCCAGCAGGCGCCGCGCGATCGCGCGCACATCGTCGCCCATGTCCTCGCGCTCCATCGCGAGGGCCATCGTCGCCTCGACGAATCCCAGCTTGCTCCCGCAATCATAGCGATTGCCCTCGAATGTGACCGCGTGGAAGGGCTGGGTGCCGATCATCTTCGCCATCGCGTCGGTCAGCTGGATTTCGCCCCCGGCGCCCTTTTCCTGGGTTTCCAGGGTCCGCATCACTTCGGGCTGAAGGATGTAGCGGCCCGAGACGATCTTGTTCGACGGAGCCTTGTCCACAGGCGGTTTTTCGACGAGGCCGCGCACCTCGGTCAACGCGCCGTCGGTTGCGCCCGGGTCGATCACGCCGTAGCTCGAAACGCTTTCCATCGGCACTTCGAGCACGCTGATGAGGTTCCCGCCGACCTTCTCATAGGCCTCGACCATCTGCTTCATGCAGCCGGTCCCGCCCTTTTTGGCGATCATCAGTTCGTCGGGCAGGAAAATGGCGAACGGTTCGTCCCCCACGATCGCGCGGGCGCACCAGATCGCGTGACCCAGCCCCATCGGGACCTGCTGGCGAACGGTGATGATGTCGCCCGGCACCGCGCGGGTCGAATCGAGCACGCCGAGATCCTTGCCGCGCTCTTCCATGGTGGTTTCCAGTTCGAAGGCGATGTCGAAATGTTCGACGATCGCGGACTTGCCGCGGCCGGTGACGAAGATCATCTGTTCGATCCCCGCCTCGCGCGCTTCGTCCACCGCGTACTGGATAAGGGGCCTGTCGACGATCGGCAGCAATTCCTTGGGCACCGCCTTGGTCGCGGGCAGGAAGCGGGTGCCCAGCCCGGCGACGGGAAAGACGGCTTTCTTGATCGGCTTTGTCGAGGTCATGGAAAGAGTCTCGCTGATATTGTCTGTCTAATTCGCGACCGGTGTCTTCGTGGCCTTCGCCTCCACCAACGTCAACGCCGCTGCGGCGATCCCTTGCAAACCAGCCGCTTGAGTTGCGCTGGGCCTGCGATCGGCTAAATGATCCGCCATGGACAAGCTGATCATTCGCGGCGGCAACCGGTTGTCGGGCACGATTCCGATTTCGGGGGCCAAGAACGCCGCTCTCACACTCATTCCCTGCGCGCTGCTGACCGATGAGCCGCTTACGCTCAGGAACCTGCCGCGGCTCGCCGATATCGATGGGTTCCAGCACCTGATGACGCAGTTCGGCGCCTCGGTCGAGATTCACGGCAAGCGGCCCGAGGATTTCGGGCGGGTCGTGACGTTCGAAGCCTCGCGCCTGACTTCGACGGTCGCGCCCTACGATCTCGTGCGCAAGATGCGCGCCTCGATCCTCGTGCTCGGCCCGATGCTGGCGCGCGCCGGGGAGGCGACGGTCTCGCTGCCGGGCGGCTGCGCGATCGGGAACCGGCCGATCGACCTGCACTTGAAGGCGCTGGAAGCCTTCGGCGCGCATATCGAACTCGCGCAGGGCTACGTGAAGGCGTTCCAGCCCGACGGCGGCATGAAGGGCGGCGATTTCGATTTCCCCGTGGTCTCCGTCGGCGCGACCGAAAACGCGCTGATGGCCGCCGTCCTCGCCGAGGGTACGTGCCGCCTGTTCAACGCCGCGCGCGAGCCGGAAATCATCGATTTGTGCAACCTGCTGACCGCGATGGGGGCCGAGATCGAGGGCATCGGAACCTCCGACCTCGTGATCCACCCGGTCAAGCGGCTCCACGGGGCGACCTACCGCACCATGCCCGACCGGATCGAGGCGGGCTCCTATGCCTGCGCGGCGGCGATCACGGGCGGCGCGGTCCGGCTCGAAGGGGCGAAGGCCGACGACATGCACGCGACGATCCACGCCCTGCGCAATATCGGGGTCCACGTGAATGAGGATGCGCGCGGCATCGATATCGAGACGAACGGGCCGCTGAAGCCCGTCAATCTCACCACCGCGCCCTATCCCGGCCTTGCCACCGACATGCAGGCGCAGCTGATGGCGCTGCTGTGCCGCGCCGAGGGGACGAGCGTGCTCAAGGAGACGATCTTCGAGAACCGCTTCATGCACGTCCCCGAACTCGCCCGGATGGGCGCCGATGTCTCGACCGAAGGGCGCACCGCGATCGTCAAGGGCGTCGAACGGCTCACCGGGGCAGAGGTCATGGCGACCGATCTGCGCGCTTCGATGAGCCTCGTGATCGCCGCCCTCGCCGCGGAGGGCGAGACGCAGGTGCGGCGCATCTACCACCTCGACCGCGGCTACGAACGTCTCGAGGAAAAGCTCCAGCTGGCGGGCGCGGATATCGAGCGGGTCGACGACTAGGCGGGAACAATCGCCCCTCCCCCTGCGCTGTTCTGGTAAACACGGGAACTTGCAGGAGGACAATCATGATCATCAGGCTCGCCGCCCTCGCCGGGCTCGGTTTCGCGGGATATTCGCTGTTCGAAAGGCGTCGCCGCAAGAAGCGCCATGCCGCCTATGCCGAAGGCGAACCGGACGGGCCGTTCCGCAATGCCGGCGCCGATGCGACCGCGTCCAAGGACACCATGTCCAAGCACGACGAAGCGCTCGACGAAACCTATCCGGCAAGCGATGCGACCGCGAAGTACTAGGGCTCCCGGCTGACCAACCAGACCCGGATCGCGCTCGCGAGGCCGGGCGGGGTTTGCGCGCGGATGCGTTCGGCATCGATCCGGGCGACGAGCGCGCTCACCGCGATCCCTTCCGCCGAGGCCGCATCGCGCAGCATGTCCCAGAACACTGGTTCGAGGCTGATCGAGGTCTTGTGCCCGGCAATCGCGATCGAGCGTTTGACCGGCGGATGGTAGGGAATCGGGCTCACGCGCAAGTTGATATAGTGCATGCGCATTGGTTCAAGCCGGAGCGTGCCGCTTAGGAATCGCGCCCGGCAAAACCTGCGACGATTTTGCTTTCCTACCGCCTGAAAGAGCCCTTTGCGCGTGCCCTTTCCAACACAAGGCGTCAGGCCGCGCGGATCGCGGCGATCCCTTCATCGGTCCCGGCGGGCGCGGCGAAAGGCTGCAGGGCCAGCGCAAGAGAGGCAAGATCGGCTGCGGGGAGCGGTTCGAAAAAGCGCAGCCCCAACGCCTCGTCTGTCTGCCAGCGGACCTCGGCAAGCCGCGGGGCCCGTCCGGCAAGCGCGAGGCTGACGACCCTGCGATCCGCGAAACGGCGCGCGACTTCGAGCTTCGCGCCCTCCGCCGAAAGGTCGACCAGCGAGGCTTCGGCCATCTCGCACCCGTCTACGATCCGGGCGGCGGCGCGGATCGAAAGGCGCAGGGGGCGGTGGCCGAACTCGGTGTCCCCGGCGATGAAGTCCTCTTCGGCGACCGGCACGGCGAAGCGATAGCCCGCGCGGCCCGCGCCGCTCCACACCAGTTCGACCGGGAAAGTGTGCCCGTTCGACAATTGCAGGATCGGGCGCATGTCGGGCGGGACTTCGTGGAAGAAGGAAAGCCCCGCACCGGTCAGCGACACGTCGCGCAGGATGCAGGCATATTCGCCGGTCTCGCAGACGAGCTTGGCGATGCGCAGGACGAGCCGGCCGCGCGCGGCGATCCGGCGCTCCTCGCGGCGCTCCCCGCGACTTTGCCCGCGATTTTTCTCGCAGGCCTGCTGGCTGTGGTTCACGGTCATGGCGGCTGTGCCCCCTCGATGATCTGGTCTGCCGCTAGGTAAGCGCACATGCTTAACGAATCGCGAAGAATACCCCGGGAACCGCGCTTATCCGGGCTTTCCACGGGTTAACGCAGCGATCAGGAAGCCGCCCCCGCGACCGCCCCCGCGACCGCAGTCGCCTCGATCTCGACCAGCACTTCGGGGGCGTAGAGCGCGCCCACGCCGATCAGCGTGCAGGCAACCTGCGCCCCGGCTTCGACATGGATCCCGGTGAGGGTTTCGGCCACGTCCATGAAGGCGGGCACGTCGGTCGTGAAGATGTTGAGCCGCACGAGATTGGCGGGCGTCATGTCGGCGGCGGCGAGCAGCGTGACCAGATTGTCCCACGCGCTGCGATATTGCGCGACGAGGTCGCCCGGATGGAGCGGGGCGCCTTGCGCGTCGGACGCGGTCTGGCCCGAGCAATAGAGCGTGCGATCGGCCCCCCTCACCTCGACAGCGTGGTTGAACCCGAAATGTTCGAGCCACGGGCTCGGATTGTGCGTTGTCAGTTCCATGCGCCTTCCCCCCTTTTGGCGACCCTTCAATACATGTGCTGGCCGCCATTGATGCTCATGGTCGAGCCGGTGACGAAGCCCGCATCCTCGCTGACGAGAAAGCTGACGCCGCGCGCGATTTCGTGCGCCTGGCCGAGCCTGCCGACCGGAATCCTGGCGACGATCTTCTCCAGCACCGTGTCAGGCACGGCGGCGACCATGTCGGTGTCGATATAGCCCGGGGCGATCGCGTTCACCGTCACGCCCGATTTCGCGCCTTCCTGCGCCAGCGCCTTGGTGAAACCGTGAATGCCCGATTTCGCCGCGGCGTAATTGACCTGCCCGTATTGGCCCGCCTGCCCGTTGATCGAGCCGATATTGACGATCCGGCCCCAGCCGCGCTCGCGCATGCCGGGAAAACACGCCTTGGCCATGTTGAAGCAGCCGCCCAGATTGATGCGCATGACCTCGTTCCAGTCGTCGAAGCTCATCTTGTGAAGCGTCGCATCGCGGGTGATCCCGGCATTGTTGACCACCACGTCGACCGGCCCGACATCCCTTGCGACCTGCGCGCACCCGGCGAGCGTGGCTTCGTGGTCGCCCACGTCCCATTTGTAGCAATGGATGCCGAGCGTGTCGGCGCATTGGCGCGCGGCCTCGTCATTGCCGGCGTAATTGGCGACCACTGTAAGTCCGTCGGCCTTCAACGCTTCGCAGATCGCGCGTCCGATTCCGCGCGTTCCCCCGGTTATGATGGCAACTCGGCCCATTGGCATTACTCCCCTTGCAGCACCCCGCGCGAGCGTAGCCCTCATGAGCCTGCGCGCAAAGAAAAACCCCGCCGGGGCGGGGTATGTCCTTATGCGTCAGGCGGGTTTGCGGGGGATCAGAACTTTATCTGCGTCCCGACGTAGACCGCCTGGCTGTCCTTGACCGAATTGGTCAGCGGGTCGAGCCGTTCGCGTTCCTGCGAATAGCGCACGCCCGCGGTCACATCGAGATTGGGCGAGAGGCTGAAGCTGCCGCCGACGCCGACCGTCTGGGCCGAGATGGAATCGAGCGTGTTGGGCGAGCGCCCGGCGATCTGCTCCGGCTCGAGCTCGATCCGCGGCTTGAGGCGCGAAGGCTCTTCCTTGCGGCGCGACGGTTCGAATTCGGCGAGGTCGGGCATCGACATGTCGCGCACCGAAGAGGGCAGTTCGATCGTGCGTGCGAAGCTCTGATAGCCGCGCGCCGTGCCGAGATTGAACTTGCTCTGGGTGAGCGCAGCGATGCCGGTCCCGGTGCCGGGCGCCTGCTTGATAGCATCGCGCACCGAAATCGCCTGCGCCTTCCTGCCGTCGTCGATTCGCACGGCGACGGTCACGGTGCGTTCGGCGTCGGTCGAGGCGGAGCCTGCCGGGGTGAAGCGGATACCCCTGGTCCCCACCCGCTCAGCGACCCGTGCTGCCAGCTGCGGATCGACCGAAGCCGGGGTGAAGAGGTCGAAACCGGTCGCTTCGAGCGCCGAATCGGCATTCCCGCTGGTGACGAGGGCGAGGCCGGCGCTGGGCAATGCGATCGCGAGCGCGCCGATCACGGCAAGACGCGGCAGCCTCAGCCGCTTCGTCGCCGTCCTGATCGCCCCGCTTTTCATTGCTCTTTCAAAGCCTTTCCGTATTCGCCCCGCTTGAGAGGCTGTTCCCGAAACCGTCCTGCGGCCGTTGGCGGCGGCAGGAGATTCGGACGCTGTCCAATGTGCAGCATAGGCATGAACGGCCAATTAGCACACACCCATATTATCGCACGGTGAGAATATGGGCGGCCAGTGAGTTCCGTGCAACGATTCCCGAAAGGCGCGCCGCGCTTCGTCCCGAACCTGTTGCGCCGGGCACACAGACTCTCGCCCGGGCCGCGCGCCGCCGTGCCGTAGCGGGACCGTTCAGGCGGGCGAAAGGGCAGCGGAGCGATTCGCGGCAGCGCTTGCCGCGCGGTGCGTGAAAGGTATAGAGCCAAGTCCACAGACGGACTTCAAGAGGTGTTTCAACGGTGACCCCGGCCCAATTCGCACAATCCACCCCGGCGCGCGTCATCGCGGCCTGCGCCGCCATCGGCCTGCTCGCGGCCTGCGGCGGGCGCGAGCGTCCGACCAGCGAACTGCCGAGCGCCCAGATCAACGCGATCGGGGTCAACGCCTATCTCTGGCGCGCCGCGCTCGAGACGGTCAGCTTTGCCCCGCTGGCGAGCGCCGACAGCGCGGGGGGCGTGGTCGTGACCGACTGGTACGCCAATCCGGGCAATCCGGAAGAACGCGTGAAGCTTACCATCACCATCCTCGACCAGCAGCTGCGTGCCGACGCGCTGCGCGTCGCGGCGAGCCGCCAGGTCCGCCAGGACGGCACCTGGGTCGAAGCCCCGGTGCAGGCGGCGACGGTCCAGCGGCTTGAGGACATCATCCTCACCAAGGCGCGCGACCTCAGGCGCAAGGCGATGAGTTCCTGAGCGGGAATTAAGCCGCCGCGGCGCTTCCATTTGCCGCCGAAATCCATAAAGCACCGGCCATGACCGACGACACCAAGGATACCGGCCGTTTCGATCCCGCGCGAGCCGACGCGCGGTGGCAGAAGGCGTGGGAGGACGCGGGCACCTTCACCGCCGCTTCCGAAAGCGAAAAGCCGAAAAGCTACATCCTCGAGATGTTCCCCTATCCCTCGGGACGCATCCACATGGGCCATGTTCGCAATTACACGATGGGCGATGTCCTTGCCCGCTACCGCCGGATGCGCGGGGACGAAGTGCTCCACCCGATGGGCTGGGACGCTTTCGGGATGCCGGCCGAAAACGCGGCGATGGAAAAGAATGTCCACCCGGGCGAATGGACCCGCGCCAATATCGAACAGATGAAGGCGCAGCTGAAGCGCATTGGCTTCGCGCTCGACTGGAGCCGCGAGATCGCCACCTGCGAGCCCGAATATTACGGCCACGAACAGGCGCTGTTCCTCGACCTTTACGAGGGCGGCCTCGTCTATCGCCGCTCCTCGACGGTGAACTGGGACCCGGTCGACATGACCGTGCTGGCGAACGAACAGGTGATCGACGGCAAGGGCTGGCGTTCGGGCGCGGAGGTGGAGAAGCGCAAGCTCGACCAGTGGTTCCTGAAGATCACCGATTTCGCCGAGGACTTGCTCGCAGGGCTCGACGCGCTGGAGAACTGGCCGGACAAGGTGCGGCTGATGCAGGAGAACTGGATCGGCAAGTCGCAGGGGCTCGAATTCAGCTTTGACCTGTCATCGGGCGAAAAGCTGCCCGTCTACACCACCCGGCCCGACACGATCTTCGGCGCGAGCTTCGTCGCGGTCGCGGCCGATCACCCGGTCGCGCAGGGGCTCGCCGATGATCCGGCGGTCGCCGACTTCATCGCCCAATGCAAGCGCGGAGCGACCACGGCGGCCGCGCTCGAGACGGCGGAGAAGCTGGGCTACCGGACCGACATCGCCGCGAAGCACCCCTTCACCGGCGAGGACATGCCGCTCTTCATCGCGAACTTCGTGCTGATGGATTACGGCACGGGCGCGGTCATGGGCGTGCCCGGCCACGACCAGCGCGATTTCGAATTCGCGACCAAATACGATCTTCCCATCGCGCGCGTCGTCGCCTCCGACCCGGCCAGGGCCGACGAACCTTTCAAGGGCGAGGCGGAGGCGGGCGACGGGGTGATCGTCAATTCGGACTTCCTCGATCGCATGACCGTCGAACAGGCCAAGGCCGAGGTCATCGCCCGCGCCGAAGCCGAAGGCTGGGGCAGGGGCACGACCGTCTGGCGCCTGCGCGACTGGGGCGTCTCGCGCCAGCGTTACTGGGGCACACCCATTCCCTTCGTCCATTGCGACGCCTGCGGCATCGTCCCCGTACCCCGGGACCAGCTGCCGGTGAAGCTGCCCGAGGACGTCGATTTCGAAACGCCCGGCAACCCGCTCGAACGCCACCCGACCTGGAAGCACACGACCTGCCCCGAATGCGGCGGCGAGGCGCGGCGCGAGACCGACACGCTCGACACCTTCGTCGACAGCTCGTGGTATTTCCTGCGCTTCGCCTCGCAGCCCGACGACAAGCCCTTCGACGCCGACGAGATCGCCAAGTGGCTGCCGGTGCAGCACTATATCGGCGGGGTCGAACACGCGATCCTGCACCTGCTCTATGCCCGGTTCTGGACCCGCGCGCTCAGCGCTATCGGCAAGCTGTCGGTGAAGGAGCCATTCGCCGCGCTGTTCACGCAGGGCATGGTCACGCACGAGACCTATGCGCTGGGCGATGGCAGCTGGCTCTCACCTGATGAAGTGCGCCGCGACGGCGAGGATTACTTCCACATCGAAAGCGGCCAGCCCGTCACCGCGGGCCGCGTCGTCAAGATGTCGAAGTCCAAGAAGAACGTCGTCGATCCCGATCGCATCATCGAACAATACGGCGCCGACGCGGTGCGCTGGTTCATGCTGTCCGACAGCCCGCCCGAGCGCGACCTGCCGTGGTCGGACAGCGGCATCGAGGGCTGCTCCCGGTTCGTCCAGCGCCTGTGGCGGCTGTTCGGCCAATATCCCGACATGACCCTCGAAGGCGAGGACAAGGGCCTGCTGCGCAAGGTTCACCAGACCATCGTCGGCGTTGCCGAGGACATCGAGGCGCTCGGCTTCAACAAGGCGGTCGCCCGGATCTACGAACTGGTCAATGCGGTCGAGAAAGCCAACATCACGGCGTCGCGGCGCTACGCGATCGAAACCATCGCAAAGCTCGTTGCCCCGATGATGCCCCATCTTGCGGAAGAGGCATGGTCGAACATGGGCGGAGAAGGCCTCATCGCCAACGCGCCGTGGCCGCAGCACGACCCTACCCTGCTGGTCGAGGACGAAGTCACCATCGCGGTGCAGCACAAGGGCAAGCTGCGCGACACGCTGACCGCGCCCAAGGGCGCCTCGAAAGAAGACCTCGAAGCGCTTGCGCTCGCCTCCGAGAAGGTCCAGCGTTCACTGGATGGAGCGGAAATTCGCAAGGTGATCGTCGTGCCCGACCGGCTGGTCAACATCGTTACCTGATGCGCGCGGGAGCCGCCTTCATCGCGCCGCTCGCACTGGCGCTTGCCGCCTGCGGATTGCAGCCGATGTATGCGGGCGGAGGCAATGCCGCGGTGGCGCAGGGCCTCGCGGCAGTCGACGTGCCCGCTATCCCCGGGCGCGGCGGCTGGCTCGTTCGCAACGCGCTTGAGGATCGGCTGGGCGCGGCGGGCGATGCGCCGACGCGCTACCGGCTCGACGTGCGACTGGACGATTCGCTCGAGGCGCTGGGCGTTCTCAACGACGACACGATCAGCCGCGAGCGGCGAATATTGCGCGCGCGTTACCAGCTGGTCGACATCACCACGGGCAAGATCGTGCTCGATGCGACCGCTGGGTCGGATGCGGGGATCGACGTGGTGTCGAGCGAATACGCGACTATCGCAGCCGAACAGACCGCCCTTGAAAACCTCGCCGAGGAAGTCGCCGACCGCATGGCGACGAGCATCGCGCTCGCTCTCAGGGAACAGGAGCGCGCAGGGGCCGAGCCGGCGCAATGACGGCGCGATGAAGGCGACCCAGAAGGACTTCGCCCGGGGCCTGCCGCGCACGGCTTCGCAGGCCTCGATCTTCTTTTTCTGCGGGCCGGACGAGGCGGGCGCATGGGCGGCGGCGAACAGCGTCGTTGAATCCCTTCCCGATCCGGGCGAGCGGGTCGAATTGTCGGGCGCGGAACTGAAAGGCGATCCCGCCCGGCTCGGCGACGAGGCGCGCTCGGCCTCGCTGTTCGGCGAAAAGCGCCACATCATCGTGCGCGCGAGCGGCGACGAGGCGCATGATGCGCTTTCGGTCATGATCGAGACGAGCGATGCGGGCGCGGGCGAGGCCGCCCCGGTTATAGTCGTCGCCAGCAGCGCCACCGACAAGTCGCGCAGCGCCAAGTTGCTCGAAAAGCGCGGCGATGCGCTGGTCGGCATGTTCTATCCGCCCGACCTTTCGACCGTTGCCGCCGCGGTCAGGGCCATGGCCGATGCCGCCGGGCTGCGGCTCGGCGGCGACCTTGCCGAACGGATCGCGGGCGCTTCCGGGCTCGACCTGCGGCTAGCCCGGTCAGAGGTCGACAAGCTCGCGCTTTATGTCGGCGCCGACCCGCAGGCGCCGCGGCCCGCGACGGCGGAGGATCTCGACGCGATCGGCGCTGCGACGGAAGAGGACGGGTTCCAGCCGGTCGTCAACGCAGTGCTCGGTGGGGAAGTCGGGCTGCTTCCGGGCGAACTCAGGCGGATGCGCGAACACGGGCTCAACCCGGTCGGGCTGCTGCTCGCGCTCGAACGGCGTGCGGCCTTGCTGGCACGGATCATGGCGCAGGTCGGCCCGCGCGGATCGTTCGGCAATCTCGACAAGGGGGCAAGGGCAAGGCTCGGCATCTTCTGGAAGGAGGAGAAGGAGGTCGCCCACCAATATGCCCGCTGGAGCCTGCCCGAACGGCCCGGATCGAACGCCCGCCGGCTCGACCGTCTGGTGCCCCGGCTGGTCGCGCTGCACCGCGCCCTGCTCTCCAACAGCCAGGCGGCCGAATTGCTGCTGGCGCAGGACCTCGCGCAGATCGCCCGCTTTGCCGCGAGGCGATAGCGAAACAGGGCGACACGCTCTTCGCACCTGCAAAAACACCCTGCTTATGCTTACTAAACCGATAAGTGATTCTACGTAGTCGGGGGTCGCACTATGCGGGGGTGCGATAGCGCGTGAACGAACTCACCACCGATCTGGCGCGAGCGAGCGAACCCGATGACGTGGATCGCAAGGCCCTGCCGTCGCTCGAGCGGCGGCGGCTGCGGGCCTATATCGTCCTGCTGCTGCTCGACGGGCTGCTGATCCAGATGGGCTTTTCGTTCGGCGGGCTGATCTCGGGCGCGGGTTGATGGGACCCTCGCACCATGCTCGCCACGCAGACGCTGGTACCGCTCTATTTCACCATCGCACTCTACAACCGCACCTATGGCATGCGCGCCCTGACGGACTGGGGCTTTGCCGTACGCAAGACGCTGACCGCGTTCGACCTGTCGGCGGCGCCGCTCAATTTTGTCGCCTTCTACACCAAGTCCAATGCCCAGTTCAGCCGCAGTTCAGTGACGTTTGGCCTCGCGCTGACCGCCCTACTGCTGGTTGTCCTGAGGCGGCTAGTCCCGCTTGCGATCGAGCGGTTCTGGCAGGGCTGCGTGCGCATTGAACTGATTATCGAGTACGGCGGGCTGAGCTTCGCGCTGGCCGGGGTGACGGCGGTTTCGGCCGATAAATACGATCTCGATCCGTCGAGCCACTATCCACTATCCCTACATGCGCGACCGGCTGGGCCGTGCTGCTCAAGTCGGCGGGCGTCTATGGCGAGATCGTGAGCGAGCCGGCCCACCGGCTCGGCGCGGTGGGGGTGCATCGCTACGAGGACCAGGACCGCCCCACCCTGGTCGTCTCGCACGGGCCGCTGAGCCTGCGCTCGCGCGTTCTCAAGCGGGCGTCCGACATCGCCGTCGCGGCGGGCGCGCTGATCGCGCTGTTGCCGCTTTTCCTGGTGATCGGCGTCCTGATAAAGTTCGAGGATCGCGGCCCCGTCTTCTTCGTCCAGCGCCGGATGGGGCGCGGCAACCAGTTCTTCGAGATGTACAGATTCCGCTAGATGCGGGCGGAGGGGCTCAATACCAACGGCGACCGTTCGACCGCGCGCGACGATGACCGCATCACCCGGATCGGCGCTTTCATCCGGCGCACCTCGATCAACGAACTGCCGCAGCTCATCAACGTGCTGAAAGGCGAGGTGTCGGTCGTCGGCGCGCGCCCGAACGCGCTGGGAAGCAGGGCGAACAACAAGCTGTTCTGGGACATCGACGCTAATTACTGGCAGCGTCATTGCCTCAAGCCCGGCCTCACCGGACTTGCGCAGGTGCGCGACTATCGCGGGGCGACCGAGGAGGAGAAGGACCTCACGAATCGGTTGCAGGCCGATCTCGAATGCATTTCCGGCTGGTCGCTGATGCGCGACATGGAGATCCTGCTGAAGACGGTCCTGGTTCTGCGCCACGCGAATGCGTATTGAGCGCGCCGATCGAGGCCGCCTTTGCGGACCGACTTGCGCGGGGGCCCTCGCGATCGCGCGTTCAGTCCTCTCGCGGGACCTGGAAGCTTCCCGTCACGCGCCCGCCGGGGGGGGCGCTCGCCCCGCTTCCTGAGGCACGCCCGTCGACGCTCGACAGCCCGCTTTCGAGGTCGATCACCAGCCGCCCGCCGTTCAATGTGTCGGTCCCGCGCTTGAGGCGCACATCGCCCGCCATGGTTATGATCCGGCGGTTGAAATCGTAGATCGCGCTCGATCCGCTGGCGCGTTCGTTGCCGCGGGTGACGACGAC
This sequence comes from Erythrobacter litoralis, assembly GCF_001719165.1. Lineage (NCBI taxonomy): Bacteria > Pseudomonadati > Pseudomonadota > Alphaproteobacteria > Sphingomonadales > Erythrobacteraceae > Erythrobacter > Erythrobacter litoralis. The sequence continues at coordinate 3,111,274 of NZ_CP017057.1, read as the reverse complement.
GCCGCCAGTCGCGGTGATGCGGTCGATCCTGAGGTCGCCGCTGTCATCATAGCTGACGATAGTGCGCGCCGCCGTGAGCGTGAGGTCGGCCTGGTCGATCACCACCCCGCCCGACAGCACGACCCGGTTGGCGCGGTCCTGCAGTTCGATCCGGTCGGCGGCGTAGTTCACCGGCGCGCGCGAATTGTGGCTCGCGATCGACTGCGCATGGGAGGCGATGCCCCCCGTCAGCGCCAGAGTGCCGAGAAAGCCCGCCGCACCCCAGGCGATGGCGGTGCGGGCGAACGGGCGGGAAACGTGATCGGGCGAAAGGGTCATTGCGGCATCCTCAGCTTGCCGGGAATCATGGTGAGCCGCGCATTGCCTTCGAGCGTCAGCGTGCGCGCGGCGATGTCGGCGCGGATCGTATCCGCCGAAAAGGTGCCCGCCGGGACCGCGCCCTCGACCCCCTCGTCGCCGGTCATTAGGCGCTGCCTGAGATCGACCGAGACCCCGCGTGCGGTCATCGAATAGCCGTCCGCCGCCGTCAGCCGGACGGGGCCCAGAACATCGACCACTTCGGCGTCGATATCGTAGACGCCGCCCTGTGCGGCGAGCCGGGCGGGGCCTTCGGGCAGCAGGATCTGCGCGACGAGATCCTCCATCCGCACCAGCCCCTCCGCGCTCGATCGCTGCACCGCCTCGCCCGCCATCAGCGAGAACGGCCGCCCGCGATCGTCGCGCCCGCGATACATCGCGTTGTCGACGCTCAGCCGCTCGTCGATCATCGCCACCTTGTTGCGGTCGAGCAGAAAGCTCACCTCGCCGCGCGGGGACAGGGGCGTTATCACCATCAGACCGGCGACGATCCCGACGCCAACCGGCAGAGCGCGCGCGAGAAAGCCGACCAGCCGATCGTGCGATCCGCCGGGCGCGGCGAAATGCTGCCGCTTCGATCGCAGCGCCTTCGCCTCGTCGGTCTCGATGCGTTTGCGCGTCGCGATGGGCTCGCTCACCATGGCATCACCGGGGCATCAGCTGTGGCTGAAGATGTCGTGCTCGGCCCATCCGGCGATGTCGAGCAGGGCGCGGGTGGGGAGGAAGTCGAAACAGGCCTGCGCGATCTCCATGCGCCCCTCGCGCTCCAGCCGCTTCGTCAGTTCGTCCTGCAGCCGGTGGAGGAAACGCACGTCCGAGGCGGCGTAGTCGCGCTGCGCCTCGCTCAGTTCGGGCCCGCCCCAGTCGGAACTCTGCTGCTGCTTGGAAATGCTTTCGCCAAGCAGTTCGTCAGTCAGGTTCTTGAGCCCGTGGCGGTCGGTATAGGTGCGCGTGAGCTTGCTCGCGATCTTGGTGCAGAACACGGGCGCGGCCATCACGCCGAGATAGTAATGCAGCGCGGCAAGGTCGAAACGGGCGTAATGGTAGAGCTTGAGCCGAGCGGGGTCGGCCAGCACCGATTTGAGATTGGGCGCGGCGTAATCGCTGCCCGGAGCGAACCGGACGAGATGTTCATCGCTCGACCCGTCGGAAATCTGAACGAGGCACAGCCGGTCGCGGTGGGTGACAAGGCCCATCGTCTCGGTATCGACGGCGAGCGCGCCGGTCCCGGCGAGCACGCCGGGGGGCAGGTCTTCTTCGTGGAAATGCACTGTCATGGGCAATCGCCCTACGCCGATTGGGGATAGAGGGGAAGGGCCGAGTGGCGCGGCGTGGCGGGGACGGCGTAGACTGAGAGCCATGTCCGACCATGCCTCCGATCCCGTCCCCGAAAGCTGGCGCGCGGCACTCGATCCGGTTCTCGGCACGCCCGAGGCGCGGCGGCTCGGCGGGTGGCTTAGGGGAGAGGAGGCAGCGGGCAAGCAGGTCTATCCCCCGCGGGGGAGCCGGCTCGCCGCGCTCGCCATGACCCCGCTCGACAAGGTGCGCGTCGTGATCCTCGGACAGGATCCCTATCACGGGCCCGGGCAGGCGCATGGCCTTGCCTTTTCGGTGCGCCACGGCGTCCGACCGCCGCCCTCGCTGGTCAACATCTTCAAGGAGCTGGAAAGCGATCTCGGCCTTGCGCGACCGCAGACGGGCGACCTGTCGAAATGGGCCGAACAGGGCGTGCTGCTGCTCAACAACACGCTGACGGTCGAGGCGGGGCAGGCGGGCAGCCATGCCGGGCGCGGCTGGGACGCGATCACCGATGCCTGCGTCGCCGCGGTGGCGGCAAACGGGCAGCCCACCGTCTTCATCCTGTGGGGCAGCCATGCGAAGAAAAAGGCGGGGCGCGTGCCGGGGCTGGGCAGGGGGGCGCACCATCTTGTCCTCACCTCGCCCCATCCCAGCCCGCTTTCGGCCTATGCGGGTTTCTTCGGCTCGCGCCCGTTCAGCCAGGCGAACGAATTTCTCGAGGCGAACGGGCGGGGCGCGATCGACTGGTCGCTGTGACGCGGCTTGCGTCGCGGGGGCTGCTGTAGGACAGTCGCGCCCATGACAGAGGACGAAGCGAGACAGAGGCTCGAGCGCCGAGCATCCGAGCTCGACGAGGAGGACCGCGCCGGGGCCGAGGGACGCGCTCCCGTTACGCTCCAGCAGGACAGCGTCGGGCGCCTGTCGCGGATGGACGCGATGCAGCAGCAGGCCATGGCGCAGGCGCAGGAACGCCGGCGCGAAGGCGAACGGCGGCGGGTCGCGGCGGCGCTCGCGCGGCTGGACGAGGGCGAATGGGGCTGGTGCGCCACCTGCGGCGAGGAAATCGCGGAAAAGCGGCTTGACCACGATCCGAGCGCGGCGACCTGTGTCAGCTGCGCTGCCGGCGGCGGATAGGGGGAATGACATGACCGATACAGTGCTGCTCGATGTTGCAGGCGGCATCGCCTCCGTGACGCTCAATCGCCCGGAGGCAATGAACGCATTGAACCGCGCGCTCAGACGGCGGCTCTACGAAGTGATGGTCGAGGTGGACGCGCGCGAGGACGTGCGCGCCGTGATCCTTACCGGTGCGGGCGAGCGGGCTTTCACCGCCGGGCTCGACCTCAAGGAACTGGGCAGCGATCAAGGGGCGCTGGGCAGCGCCAACGCGACCGACCCCGCCGACAACCCGGTGCGCGCGATCGAGGTCTGCGCAAAGCCCGTTATCGGGGCGGTGAACGGCGTCGCGATCACCGGCGGGTTCGAGGTCGCGCTGGCCTGCGACGTGCTGATCGCGAGCAGCACGGCCCGCTTCGCCGACACACATGCGCGCGTGGGCATCGTGCCGGGCTGGGGCCTGTCGCAGAAGCTGCCGCGCATGATCGGCATCAGCCGGGCCAAGGAACTCGCCTTCACCGGCAATTTCCTCGACGCCGCGACGGCGCAGGACTGGGGCCTCGTCAATCACGTGACCACGCCCGCGGATCTCCTGCCGTTCGCGCGTCGGCTAGCGGCGGACATGGCGCAGATCGACCCCGCCTTCCTCGCCGGGTACAAGCGCCTGATCGACGATGGCTATGCCGCCAGTTTTTCGGAGGGCATGGCGATTGAGGCCGAACGCTCGAGCGCGGCGAACAGCGCTGTCTCTCCGGCAGATGTGGAGGCCCGCCGCGCCGCCGTGCAGGAACGCGGACGCGGGCAGGGTTAGGTCGGCTTTCGCGGATCGGAACGCGGCGCGGCCAAGGCCGCAAGCGAACAGTCTGCTCTCAGGCGCGCCCTTCGCCGTCAGCGCGGCAGTTCAGAGGCCCCCATCAGCGCCTCGTCCACCGCGCGGGCCGCCTGGCGGCCTTCGCGGATCGCCCACACGACGAGGCTCTGCCCGCGCCGCATGTCGCCGCAGGCCCACACGCCCGGAACGTTGGTGGCGTAATTGTCGGTGTCGGCCTTGACGTTGCCGCGATCGGTCAGTTCGACCGCCGCCTGTTCGAGCAGGCCCGCCTTCTTCGGACCGGTGAAGCCCATGGCGAGCAGGATGAGATCGGCGGGTATCGTGAATTCGCTGCCGACGATCTCGCGCATTTCGCCGTTCACCCATTCGACCCGCGCGCATTCGAGGCCGGTGACCTTTTCGCCATCGCCGACGACGCGCTTGGTCAGCACCGCCCAGTCGCGATTGGCGCCTTCTTCGTGGCTCGAGGAGGTGCGCAGCTTGAGCGGCCAGTCGGGCCAGGTCAGCGCCTTGTCTTCCCTTTCCGGAGGCTTGGGCATGATTTCGAGCTGGGTGACGCTTTTCGCGCCCTGCCGGTTGGACGTGCCGACGCAGTCTGATCCGGTGTCGCCGCCGCCGATCACGACCACGTCCTTGCCTGTGGCGAGGAGCGAGCCGCGCGGGGCCGCGCGGACTTCGTCATCGCCCGCGACGCGCTTGTTCTGCTGGGTCAGGAATTCCATCGCGAGGCGCACGCCCGGCATTTCCGCGCCCGGAATGGCGAGAGCGCGTGCATCCTCGGCTCCACCGGCAAGCACGATCGCGTCGAAATTCTCATCCAGCGTCTTGAAAGAGATGTCGACGCCGACTTCCTTGTTGGTGCGGAAGGTGACCCCTTCGGCCTCCATCTGCACGCAGCGGCGGTTGATGAGGTGCTTTTCCATCTTGAAGTCGGGAATGCCGTAGCGAAGCAGCCCGCCGACGCGGTCCGACTTCTCGAACACGGTGACCGAGTGCCCGGCACGCGCGAGCTGCTGTGCGGCGGCGAGGCCTGCCGGGCCCGAACCGATGACGGCGACCGACTTGCCGGTCTTGCGCTGGGGAAGCTGGGGCGTGATCCAGCCTTCCTGCCACCCGCGATCGACGATGGCGCATTCGATCGACTTGATGGTGACCGGCTGGTCGACGATGTTGAGCGTGCAGCTCGCCTCGCAAGGCGCCGGGCAGATGCGGCCGGTGAATTCGGGGAAATTGTTGGTGGAATGCAGCAGGTCGAGCGCATTCCTCCAGTCGTTCTCGTAGACAAGATGGTTCCAGTCCGGGATCAGATTGTTCACCGGACAGCCATTGTGACAATACGGAATCCCGCAATCCATGCAGCGCGAGGCCTGCCTGGCCAGGGTCGCATCGTCCGGCGGGACGACGAATTCGCGGTAATTCTTCAGCCGCTCGGAGGGATCGAGATAGTCGCGTTCGCGCCGATCCAGTTCGAGAAACCCGGTTTCCTTGCCCATTTGCGTATCCCTTGAGCCTTATTCCGCCGCGACGCTTTCCGCTTCGAGCCGCTCTGCCTCGAGCGCTTCGAGCGCGCGCTTGTAATCGCGCGGCATGACCTTGACGAAATTCGAAAGCGCCTTGTCCCAATCGGCCAGCATTTCGCCCGCGACCGCGCTGCCGGTGTGGAGCTGGTGCCGTTCGACGAGGATGCGCAGCCTTTCGGCATCGTGGCGCAGCATGTCGCCCATGCCGAAATCGTGGACCGAACGCGCGCGCTGCGACGGCCGCCCCAGCCCTTCCTCGCGGTCGGGTTCGGTGCTTACCGGTGCGAGGTCCACCTGCGCGTGGTTGACGAGCTTCGAGAACGTGCCTTCGGGGTCGTAGACATAGGCTAGCCCGCCGCTCATCCCGGCGGCGAAATTGCGCCCGGTCTGGCCGAGTACGACGACGACGCCCCCGGTCATGTATTCGCAGGCATGGTCGCCCGTGCCTTCGACCACCGCGATCGCGCCCGAATTCCTGACGGCGAAGCGTTCGCCCGCGACGCCGCCGAAATAGGCCTCGCCCGCGATCGCGCCGTAAAGGACGGTGTTGCCAACGATGATGTTGGAAGAGGCGATGCGCGGAACGCCCTCTGGCTGGCGCACGACGATGCGGCCGCCCGACAGGCCCTTGCCGACATAATCGTTCGCATCGCCCACCAGATCGAGCGTAACGCCATGCGCGAGCCATGCGCCGAAGCTCTGGCCTGCGACCCCGGTAAGGTGGATGCGCACCGTGTCGGGCGGCAGGCCTTCATGGCCGCGCGCGCGCGCGATTTCGCCCGAGAGCATCGTGCCGACCGTGCGGTTGACGTTGCGGACGTCGTGGCGAAGTTCGACCGGGGTGCCGTTCGCGATCGCTTCGCGGCACTCCTCGATCAGGACATTGTCCATCGCGGCATCGAGCCCGTGATCCTGCACGTCGGTGTTGCGCAGGCTCGCATTGTCGGCGAGCGGGACGCGGTGGAGGATGCGGGTAAGATCGATCCCGCGCGCCTTCCAGTGGCGGTCCATCCGCGTGAAATCGAGCCGGTCGACCCGGCCGACCATCTCGTCGACCGTGCGGAAGCCCATTTCGGCCATGATCTGGCGGAGCTCCTCGGCGACGTAGAACATGTAGTTCACGACGTGTTCGGGCTGGCCCATGAAGCGCGCGCGCAGCACCGGGTCCTGCGTGGCGACGCCGACCGGGCAGGTGTTGAGATGGCATTTGCGCATCATGATGCAGCCCGCCGCGATCAGCGGGGCGGTGGCAAAGCCGAATTCGTCCGCGCCCAATAGCGCACCGATAGCGACGTCGCGCCCCGTGCGAAGCCCACCATCGACCTGCACCGCGATGCGGCTGCGCAGATCGTTGAGGAGCAGCGTCTGCTGCGTTTCGGCAAGGCCGATTTCCCACGGGCTCCCGGCATGGGTGAGCGATGTGAGCGGCGACGCGCCCGTCCCGCCGTCATAGCCGGAAATCGTCACATGGTCCGCGCGCGCCTTGGATACGCCGGCAGCGACCGTGCCGACGCCGACTTCGGAGACGAGCTTCACCGAAATCCGCGCCTCGGGGTTCACGTTCTTGAGATCGTGGATCAGCTGGGCGAGATCCTCGATCGAATAGATGTCGTGATGCGGCGGCGGGGAGATGAGGCCGACGCCCGGGGTCGAATAGCGCACCGCGCCGATCCGCTTGTCGACCTTGTGGCCGGGCAGCTGGCCGCCTTCGCCGGGCTTTGCGCCCTGGGCCATCTTGATCTGGATGTCGTCCGAATTGACGAGATATTCGGTCGTCACGCCGAAGCGGCCCGATGCGACCTGCTTGATCCGGCTGCGCATCGAATCGCCCGATTCCATGGGCTTGAAGCGAAACGGCTCCTCGCCGCCCTCGCCCGTGTTCGAGCGTCCGCCGATGCGGTTCATCGCGATGGCGAGGGTCGAATGCGCTTCGTGGCTGATCGAGCCGAAGCTCATCGCGCCCGTAGAGAAACGCTTCACGATTTCGGAGGCCGGTTCTACCTCTTCTAGGGGCAGCGGTTCGTCTGCCTTGCGGAATTCAAGGAGGCCGCGGATCGTCAGCAGGCGTTCGGACTGCTCGTTGATCGAGGCCGCGAATTCCTCGTAATCCTTGGGCTTGTTCCCGCGCACCGCGTGCTGCAGCTTGGCGATGTTTTCCGGCGTCCAGGCGTGCTGTTCGCCGCGCAGGCGGAACTGGTAGATGCCGCCGACATCCAGCATCGACTTGTACAGCGGGTTGTCGCCGTATGCCTGGGCGTGGCGGCGCAGCGCCTCCTCGGCGACCTCGGCAAGGCCGATGCCTTCGATCATGCTGGCGGTGCCGGTGAAATATTTATCGACGAATTCGCTGCTCAGCCCGACCGCGTCGAAGATCTGCGCGCCGCAATAGGACTGGTAGGTCGAAATCCCCATCTTGGACATGACCTTGCGGATGCCCTTGCCGACGCCCTTGATGTAATTGCGCTGGACCTCCTCGGAGGACAGGTCGGGATGCTTTCTCGCGCGCAGGTCCTCGAGCGTTTCGAACGCGACGTAAGGGTTGATCGCCTCGGCGCCATAGCCTGCAAGGACGCAGAAATGGTGCACTTCGCGCGCCTCGCCGGTCTCGACGACGAGGCCGGTCTGCATGCGCAGGCCCTGCCGCACGAGATGGTGGTGCACCGCCGCGGTGGCGAGCAGGGCGGGCATCGGCACGCGATCTTTGTCCTGCGTGCGGTCCGACAGGATCAGGATGTTGTGGTCCTGCAGAACCGCCTCGGTCGCGGCCCAGCACATTTCCTTGAGCGCCATCTCGAGGCCCTCGGCCCCGGTTTCGGCGTCCCATGTGATGTCGATCGTCGCGCAGCGGAACGCGCCGTCGAGCGCTTCCTCGACCGATCGGATCTTGGCCAGATCCTCGTTCCTGAGGATCGGCTGGTCGACTTCGAGCCGCTTGTGCGTGCCCGCATCGTGGCCGAGCAGGTTGGGCCGGGGTCCGATCATCGAGGTCAGGCTCATCACCAGTTCCTCGCGGATCGGGTCGATCGGCGGGTTGGTGACCTGCGCGAAGTTCTGCTTGAAATAATCGTAGAGCAGGCGCGACCGGTCCGACAGCACGGCGAGCGGGGTGTCGGTCCCCATCGAGCCCACGGGATCGTCGCCCTTCACGCCCATCGGTTCGAGGAAGCGCGCAAGGTCCTCCTGCGTGTAACCGAAGGCCTGCTGGCGTTCGAGCAGGCTGGTCGGCCCTTCCGGCACGGCGGCAAGGTCGGGCTCGATATGGTCGATGTCCTCGAGCTTGAACTGCGCCTGTTCGAGCCATTTCGCGAACGGTTCGGCGCGGGCGAGATCCGCTTTCAGTTCCTCGTCCTCGATGATGCGGCCTTCCTCGAGGTCGATCAGCAGCATCTTGCCCGGCTGGAGCCGCCATTTGCGCACGATCTCCTCCTCGGCGAACGGCAGCACGCCGCTTTCCGAAGCGAGGCAGACGAGGTCGTCCTTCGTCACGCAATAGCGCGCGGGGCGCAGGCCGTTGCGGTCCAGAGTCGCGCCGATCTGGCGCCCGTCGGTGAAGCACACCGCGGCCGGGCCGTCCCACGGCTCCATCAGCGCGGCGTGATATTCGTAGAAGGCCCGGCGGTCGGGGTCCATCAGGTCATTGCCCGCCCACGCCTCGGGAATGAGCATCATCATCGCGTGCGGCAGCGAATATCCGCCCGCCAGCAGCAGTTCCAATGCGTTGTCGAGGCAGGCCGTGTCCGATTGCCCGTGCGGGATGATCGGCCACATCTTGTCGAGATCGGGGCCGAGCAGCTCGCTTTCCATCGTGCGGCGGCGCGCGTTCATCCAGTTCACGTTGCCGCGCACCGTGTTGATCTCGCCGTTATGCGCCATGAAGCGATAGGGGTGGGCGAGCCGCCACGACGGGAAGGTGTTGGTCGAGAAACGCTGGTGGACGAGGCCCAGCGCGCTGACGCAATCGGGATCGCGCAGATCGTCGTAAAAACTACCCACCTGGGTCGCCAGCAGCAGGCCCTTGTAGACGATCGTGCGGCTCGAAAAGCTCGGCAGGTAGGTTTCGGTGAGGCCCGGCAGGTCCTTCTTTACTTCGAGCTGGGCGAGCGGGTTCTGGACCTGCTTGCGGATGACGATCAGCTTGCGTTCGAACGCGTCCTGGTCGGCGCAGCTTTCGCCGCGCGCGATCACGGCCTGGCGGATCACCGGCATCGATTCGATCACCGCATCGCCCAGCCCGTCCAATGTGACGGGCACGTCGCGCCAGCCGATGAAGCGCTGGCCTTCCTTCTCGGTGAAGGTCTCGAAACTCTTGGACACGAAATCGCGCGCCGCATCGTCCTGCGGCATGAAACACATGGCGACCGCGTAATCGCCCGGTTGCGGCAGGTCGTGGCCATGCTCGTCCGCCCAGCGCCGGAAGAGCGGGTCGGGAATCTGGATCAGCAGGCCCGCCCCGTCCCCCAGCAGCGGGTCCGCCCCCACCGCGCCGCGATGGTCGAGCTTCTCCAGTATCTCGAGCGCCTGCTGGATGATGGCATGGCTTTTCGCGCCCTTGATATGGGCGACCATGCCGACACCGCAGGCGTCATGTTCGTTTCGCGGGTCGTAAAGACCCTGGGAAGCTGGATATCCCATGGCTCAGGTCCACTCTGTCAGATGCCGGCTCGCGGGCCCTTTTCCGGTTCGGTCGGGGCCGGCCGCGAGGGGGTTCGCCGGCAGGTGTTTCGGCATGGGGCAAGCGACATCGCCCGCCCCACGCAGGTCACCAATCTAATGGCGATGCAAAAGCGATTTTGCAACCGCGAAAGACGAAGGAATATTTCGCCTGTCCGCGTGGCGACGATAGGTTCGTTGCTCGCGAGGGGTCTAAAGCGCCGCGTGTTGCGCGCGATGCGTCGTTTCAGGCAGCGCCGCGCATGTCATGCAACCGTGTCAGCGCGGCGGCGAGCTCCCGCGTTGCCGGGTCGCCGGACGCTTCGCCCTCTTCCCCCGCGTTGTCGCCCCCGGCGAGCACGCCCAGCACCCTGATCGCCTCGGCCAGCGCCGCATCGCGAGCCGCGTTCCTGCGCGGGTCGTTGCCGGACGCCGCATCGCCGCTGCCGCGGGCCTGTTCGGCGGCTTCGCGTTCATGGAGCGCGGCGGCGAGCCGTTCGACCATCTGGACGAGGCTCAGATCCTTCGCGGGGGTGGCGCGCAGATGCTCGATCGCGGCCGACCCAAACCGGGGACGTTCCTGCGGCTTTTCAGGGGCCGGCTCCGCATCGTCCTGCGCCTCGCCGGAAAAAATGCTTTCGGGCAGGGGTCCTTCGACCCACACGGCATTACGCCCGGAAAGCTGCGCGAAGCGCGCAAGGTCGAGTTCGGGCACCGTTTCCGGCGCTTGGGTTTCGGCGTTCGTCTCGGCGTCGGCGGGGGTTTCGACCTCGGCCTCGGCCGGTTCGGCGGCGGGGGCAGCGTCTTCGGCGTCATCCTCCTGCGCAGCGTGATCCTCGGCGGGAGCGCGGGCCGCCTGCGCCTCGCCGCGCACCCGGGCGAGGCGGCGCCGCATTGCGGCGGCGGCGTGCTCCTCGGCGCTCGGTCCCTCAGGGGCGGCGGCATCCTGCGCCTCCCCGTCCTGCGGCACTTCGCCCTCGGCGACATTTCGCCCGAGCCAGTCCGCCACCTTCATGCCGAGCGGCATTTTTTCAAGCGGCGCATCGAGGCTTTCGCTGCCCAATTCCTCGGCCGGCCGGATCGGCCGCGGGCGCGTCGCCGGGAAGAACGCAGAATCCGCCGCGGCACGGCGGACCCTGAGCGAGGCCGCGCGCGCAATGCCGAAGGCGAACACGCCCCCGGCAAGCGCCGCGAGCGCGGCGATGAGATAATGAGCGGCTCCGCCAAGTGCGGCGAGGCCGGCAAGCAGGGCAAAGCGCGCGGTCGCGGTAGCGGGCAGGACAAGCACCGCGAGGCCGAACAGCGCCGCGCCCCAAGTCCCGAGCAGCGGGGCGAAGGCACGATGCGCGGCGAGTGCGGCGGTGCGGCCGCGCCGACGCCTTCGGGAAACCTCGCGCGGGGCGATGTCCTCGCCGCCGCTATCGGGCTCGCCCGCCTCGTCGATCGTGTTCGCCGTGATCCGCTCGAGTTTCATTGCCGCAGCTTCCCCGCGAATGGCCCGTGCCGGGGCTGCCCGGTCAGGCCTCGAGCCCCGCGCCGGGGCCATGTTCCGTCCGCGCGCCCGTCACGCGGCCCGTCGGGCCTAGCAGGCGATGGTAAACGGCAAGATAACGCTGCGCATTCGCCTGCCAGTCGTGGCGCGCGCGGACATGCGCCTCGGCGCGCGCGCGAATCGCGTCCCAGTCCTCGCGGCGCGAAAGCAGCTCGCCGAGCGCGTCGGCGCAGGCGGCCGGATCGTCGGGCGCGAACAGCGTGCCGGTCGATCCGTCGGTCATGAGTTCGCGGTGTCCGCCGACATCGGATGCGGCGACGAGACGCCGCTGGGCCATCGCCTCGAGCGGTTTGAGCGGCGTGACGAGATCGGTCAGGCGCTGCCTCTTGCGCGGATAGGCGAGCACGTCGATCAGCGAATAATAGCGCTCGACCTCGCCATGCGGGACGCGCCCGGTGAAGATCACCGATTGCGGTTCGGGCAGGCGCGCGGCGGCGGCGCGCCATTCCCCGTCCATCTCGCCCCCGCCGACCAGCAACAGGCGCGCGCCGGGATGGCTTTCGCGCAGGCGCGGCATGGCGGCGATGAGGTCGTCCACCCCCTCATAGGCATAGAAGCTGCCGATATAGCCGATCACCGGGGCCTCGCGGTCGATCCCGAGTTCGGCGGCGAGTGCGTCGTCCCGCGCGACCGGTTCTCTGAACAGCGACAGGTCCACCCCGTTCGGCATCACCCCGATTCGCCCCGGCGCGATGCCGCGCGCGATCATGTCGGAGCGCAGTCCATCGCAGATCGTGAAAAGCGCATCGGCGCGTTTCGCCACCTCGGTCTCGAGCGCGCGGGTCGCGCGGTATTTCGCGGAAGCTTCGCGTCCGGTCCGGTTGCCGACCGCCGCATCCTCCCAGAAGGCGCGGATTTCGTAGACCACCGGCAGGCCCAGGGCGCGCCCCGCCATCAGCGCCGCCGCCCCGCTCAGGGCGGGCGAATGGGCGTGGAGGATGTCGGGCCGCCATTCGGTCGCAAGCCGCCTGATCGCGCCGGCGAGCGCGCGGATCTTGGCGAATTCGGTAATGAGCGGCGGGCCGGACGGTGCGCCCGGCGTGCGGTAGAACGTGAGGCCGTCCGCGACCTGCGGGCTTTCGATACCCCCGTTGCTGCCCGGTTCGATATTGTGGCGCTGCCCGGTGATGCCGCGCACGTCCAGCCCGAGCGCGCCCTGCGCCTTTAGGATCGCGCGCGTGCGAAAGGTGTAGCCGCTGTGCAGCGGCAGCGAATGGTCGAGGACGTGGAGCACGCGGATCATCGCCTTTCCCTACCGCGGGCGTGCTTAACGGCGCGTCAACCGGGAGCCGGTATCGAGGCCATGCGCGCGGAGGCCCGATGTCTCCTCGCCGCATCCGGATGCGACGACCATGATCGACCAGATTGCCCTTGCTCTCGGCCACGGCCTGCTCGCCGTCGCGCTGCTGCGCCTTGCGCTGAGAGGCGATGTCGACACCGATCCGCTGGTCGAGGAGCTGAAGGACGAGGGCGCGGCGAAGCGCCGGGCGCACAGTTCCGCCGGGCGCAAGGCAGCGCGCAGGACGGCGGATGCAGGGCCCGGGCCCGATCTTTGATGCTCGACCTCGTCTTCCTCGCCTTCATCGCCTACGTGCTGGTGCTCGGGATCAAGCGGCCTTTTGTATGGGTGCTGCTCTACGTCTATATCGACATCCTCGCCCCGCAGCGGATCGGCTATTCGCTGATCACCTCGCTGCCCGTCTCGCTGATCGCCTTTGCCGCGGCCTTCGGCGGCTGGCTGGTGCTCGACCGCAAGGAAGGCGCTCGCTTCACCGCGCGGCAAGCGCTGCTTGTCATGCTGCTAGGATATTGCTGGTGGACCACCGGCAACGCCGATTTCCCCGAGCCCGCCGCTACCAAGTGGGACTGGGTGTGGAAGGCGCTGCTGTTCGCGATCTTCCTGCCCTTCACACTAACGACCCGGGCGCGGATCGAGGGGCTGGCGCTGACGCTGGTCCTGTCGGTCGCGACGATCGTGATCGGGACGGGGATGAAGACCGTGCTGGGCGGAGGGGGCTACGAGAACCTCAATTTCTTCGTCAACGACAACAGCGGGATCTACGAAAGTTCGACGCTGGCCACGGTCGCGATCGCGCTCACCCCGCTGATCTGGTGGTTCACCCGGTTCGGCACGGTGTTCCGCCCGCACTGGATGGTCACGACATTTGCGGTGCTGCTGATCTTCGCCTGCCTGATGGTGCCGATCGGGACCGAGGCGCGCACCGGGCTCGTCTGCATCGCGGTGCTGGGCGTGCTGCTGCTGCGCTATGTGAAGCGGCGGGTGCTCTATGTCGTGGGCGCGGGGCTTGCCGGGCTGATGGCGCTGCCGTTCCTGCCGCAGAGCTACTACGAACGCATGGCGACGATCACCGCGCCGTCGGGCGATGAAAGCGCCTCGACCCGTCTGGCGGTGTGGGAATGGACCATCGACTATGCGAAGGAAAACCCTTTCGGCGGCGGCTTCGATGCCTATCGCGGCAATTCCTTCACCTATGTCATGCCGGTGCGCGAGGAGAGCGGGAACACCGCCACTTTGCGCTACAAGAAGGTGACGGACGAGGGCCGCGCCTATCACTCCGCGATCTTCGAACTTCTGGGCGAACAGGGCTGGCCGGGGCTCGCGATCTGGTTCGCGCTGCAGGGGCTGGGTGTCTGGCAGATGGAACGCATCCACCGCCGCTGGAAAGGCGAGGGGCACGAACCACCGGATGAAAGAGAGGCGTGGATCGCGCCGATGGCGGTCGCGCTGCAACTGGCGAGCCTCGTCTATTTCGTCGGCGCGCTGTTCCAGGGGATCGGATACCAGCCGGTCATGCTGATGATCATCGGCCTCCAGATCGGCCTTGCGACCTATTGCAGGAGGCTCGATTCGGCGCGTTCGGGGCTCGAACGCAGCGCCAGGGCCGGGGCGAGCCGTGCACGGCGCAAGGCGGCCCCCGGCGGAGCCGTAGCGGCAGGCTGATCCCTCCCTCCCGGCGATTGCAACACGCGGCCTCATGCGCCATGAAGCGCCCCGAATTGCAACCCGGACGAGGAGAGCCCCATGAACCCCGCAGAACTGGCCGCGAAGGCCGGCGAGAATATCGGCACCAGCGAATGGGTCGAGATGACTCAGGAAAAGGTCAACATGTTCGCGGATGCGACCGGCGACCACCAGTTCATCCACATCGACGAGGAAAAGGCCAAGATGACGCCGTTCGGCGGCACGATCGTGCACGGCTTCATGACCTTGTCGATGATCCCCTATCTCGGCGCGAACAGCGACATGCCCAAGATCGACAACGTCAAGATGGGCGTCAATTACGGCGGCAACAAAACCCGATTCATCGCCCCGGTCCGCGTCGGCAAGCGCATTCGCGGCCATTGGAAGCTGCTCGAGATGATCGAAAAGCGCCCGGGCCAGTGGCAGCAGACCGCCGAGATCACGATCGAGATCGAAGGCGAGGACAAGCCTGCCCTGATCTGCGAATGGATCACGCAGTATTTCGTCTGAACCAACCCGCGCCCATCGCGGCGCGAGCCTGTGAATGACCGCGCCCCCGCCCCCGTGCGGGGGCGTACCCACCCAATGCAAGGATACCCCCACCCATGACCCGTGACGCCGTCATCGTCTCCACCGCCCGCACCCCCATCGGCCGCGCCTACAAGGGCGGCTTCAACGCCACGCCCGGAGCGACGCTGGGCGCCTATTCGTTCAAGCCCGCGGTCGAGCGCGCCGGGATCGATCCGGCCGAGATCGACGACGTGGTGTGGGGCTGCGTCCTCACGCAGGGCACCCAGTCGGGCAATATCGGCCGCCAGGTCGCGCTGCGTGGCGGCGCCCCGGTGACGGTCGCGGCCCAGACGATCGACCGCCAGTGTTCCTCGGGCCTGATGGCGATCGCCACGGCGGCCAAGCAGATCACGGTCGACAACATGGATGTCGTCGTCGGCGGCGGTCAGGATTCGATCTCGATGGTCCAGACCCCCGAAATGCGCGTCGCGCCCGATCCCTCGCTGATCGCGATGCACAAGGACATCTACATGCCGATGCTCGGCACGGCGGAAACCGTCGCCGCGCGCTACAACATCAGCCGCGATGCACAGGACGAATACGCGCTGCAATCGCAGATGCGCACCGCCGCCGCGCAGGAAGCGGGCCGGTTCGACGACGAGATCGTGCCGGTGACGGCCACGATGATGGTCAAGGACAAGGAAACCGGCGAGGTCAGCCAGCAGGAAGTCACCATCACCAAGGACGAGGGCAACCGTCCCTCGACCACTTTGGAGGGCCTCCAGTCGCTGAACCCCGTGATGGGCCCGGACAAGTTCATCACCGCGGGCAACGCCTCGCAGCTTTCGGACGGTTCCTCGGCCGCCGTGCTGATGGAAGCCAAGCTCGCCGAGAAGAAGGGCCTCGAACCGCTCGGCCGCTATGTCGGCATGGCGGTGGCCGGCACCGAGCCCGATGAAATGGGCATCGGCCCGGTCTTCGCGATCCCCAAGCTGCTCAAGGCGACGGGTCTCAAGATGGACGATATCGGCCTGTGGGAGCTGAACGAGGCCTTCGCGGTGCAGGTGCTCTACTGCCGCGACAAGCTCGGCATCGACAACGACATCCTCAACGTAAATGGCGGTTCGATCTCGATCGGCCATCCCTACGGCATGACCGGCGCGCGCTGCACGGGCCACGCGCTGATCGAGGGTAAGCGCCGCGGTGCCAAGTATGTCGTCGTCACCATGTGCGTTGGCGGCGGCATGGGCGCGGCCGGCCTGTTCGAGGTCTTCTGAGGCGATGACTGGCGAGGCCGGGACCGGTGAAGGCGGGGCGAGCGGGTCGCTGCCCGTTTCGCTCTTGGCCTCCCACTGGTTCTGGCTGTTCGCGCTGGTCGGCGTTTCGAGCCTCTTCGATTACTGGGATCACGTGAGCCGCGAAGGATCCCCCTTCGCCGCCGCGCCGCTTGCATGGCTCGGCTTCACGCTGGCGAGCACGGTGACGCTGTGCGCGCTCGCGTGGGGGCTGGCATGGGTGCTGGGCAAGCTGCCGATCCCGCAGCTCGCCGCCGATACGGCGGGCGTCGCGCTCGCCATTGCGGCGCACCTGATGCTGACGGGACCGCTGTGGGCGCGGACGCTGTGGGTAGAGGGCGTGATCTTCGACGCGCCCGGCCTCCCGGTCCTCGCGGGCACGCTGACCTATCTCTTCTACCGCGGGCTGTTCCTGTTCGCCCGCCAGCTCTTCCGCCCCCCGCCGAGCCGCGCCTAGGCGCGCTTGCCGATCGCGCGCATTTGTCGCAAGTTCGCCCCGAACAGGGGGAATTATGGACAGACGCGAATTTCTGGCGAGCGCTGCGGCCACTTCGCTGGCCACGGGGACGGGCCTTGCGGGTACGGGCGCTGCCGCTTCCGGGGGCGAAAGTGCGGCGGGCTTCACCTTCCCGCCCGAATGGCACGCTCACGAAGCGGTCTGGATCGGCTGGACCAAGGGCCTTTTCGACGAGCCCGACCACGTGCGCCTGCGGCTCGACATGCTCGCCGCGCTCACGCCTCATGTCCCGGTCACGATCAATATCGAGGACGAGGCGAGCGCCGGGCAAATCCGCGCACTGATGGCGGAAAGGAAGATCCTGCCCGACAGGATCGACTTCCACATCCAGGACACGGTCGATCTATGGGTCAGGGACACCGGGCCGCTTTTCGTCTCGAACGGCCAGCGGCTGCAGATCGCGGGTTTCACATGGGGCAATTACGGCTTTCCCTGGCCGTGGAGCAGCTCGGGCCAGCTCGCGCGGGGCAAGGCGCCGCGCCAGATCGCGGAAAGGCGCGGCTATCGCCTCGTTCCTTCCGACGTGATCGCGGAGGGCGGCGGGATCGACGTCAATTCGCGCAGCCTCGTCGCCTATCGCGACGCCACGCTGCACCGCAATCCCGGCAAGCCGCTCGAAGAGATCGAGCGCGAAATGATGCGGCTCTATGGCAAGGACCAGGTTATCTGGCTCGACCGCGCGCCGATCACCGACCGCGTCTTTGCCGGGCCCAAGGTCGGCAATTTCTTCGGCTGGGGCGCGAACGGCCATGTCGATGAATATGTCCGCTTCGTGAGCGAGGACACGATCCTCGTCGCCGAAGTGAGCGAGCGCGAGCGGGACCGCGATGCTTTGATGCGGCTCGATCACGAAATCCTCGCCGAAAACCGCCGCCAGCTCGAACAGGCGCGCGATCCCGACGGCAGGCCGTTCAACGTCGTCACCATGCCGGTCCCCGATGTCGAGCCGTTCCTGCGGCGGCGCACACTGACCGAGCGCGACTTCACCGCCGCTCCCCGGGGTTTCGATGCGCGCTCGGTCTATCGCGATTTCAAGGTCGGCGACGAGGTGATCGACGTGCCCGCGGTGAGTTACTGCAACTTCCTCGTCACCAATGGCGTGGTGGTGGGCGCGCGCTATGGCGGGGAGGGGCGGCCCGACCATCTTGCCGAAAGCGACGAGCGCTCGGCCGAAATCCTCAAGGAGCATTTCCCGGATCGCGAGGTGGTGCAGATCGATCCGCTGGCCGCGAACTGGGACGGCGGCGGGGTCCACTGCCTGACGCAGCAGCAGCCGGCGGTGCCCGCCTGACGCGAAAGGCCGCGTCAGGAATGCGCGGCGATGAATTCCTCGACCACCGGCGCGATCTTCTTGCGCCACTTGCTGCCGTTGAAGATGCCGTAATGCCCCGCGCCTTCGGCCATGTAGTAACGCTTCATGTCGTCGGGCAGCTTGGGCGTCAGCTTCAAGGCCGCCTTGGTCTGGCCGAGCCCTGAAATGTCGTCGCGCTCGCCCTCGATCGCCAGCAGCGCGGTGTCGGTGATCTCGGTGATGTCGACGATCTCGCCCTTGTGTTCGAAGGTGCGCGTGGGGATCGAGTGCTTCTGGAACACTTCCTCCACCGTCTGGAGATAGAATTCCGCGGTCATGTCGCACACGCTGCGATATTCGTCGTAGAAATCCTTGGTCGCGTTCGCGCTGTCCTCGTCGCCTTCGGTGAGGTGTTTGAACATCTCGTAATGGCTCATCATGTGGCTCTGCAGGTTCATGCTCATGAACGCGGAAAGCTGCATGAAACCGGGATAGACCCGCCGGCCCGCGCCGCGATAATTCATCGGCACGGTGGCGATGACCGACTGGCGGAACCATTCGATCGGGCGGTTCATCGCGTGGTTGTTGACGCTGGTCGGGCTTTCGCGCGTGTCGATCGGGCCGCCCATCATGGTCAGCGTGGCGGGCGTCGCCTTCGACTTGTGGAGGTTCATCAGCGCGGTCGCGGCGAAGGCCGGGACGCTCGGCTGGCACACCGCCATCATGTGCGGGCGCTGGCGCTTCTTTGCGTCGGGCTCGACGCTTTCGATATATTCGAGGAATTCGATCAGGTAGTCGATGTAATCGTCGAGATCGAAGCTGCCTTCGTGGAGGGGAACCAGCTTCGCATCGGCCCAGTCGGTGATGTAGACCTCGTAGCTTTCGAGCATCCGGCGCACCGTGCCGCGCAGCAGGGTCGCGAAATGCCCGCTCATCGGGGCGACGATCAGCAGCTTCTGGCGTGGTTTCCCCTCGTGCTCCTCGATCCCGTCGAGCCGGAAGCGCTTGAGATCGCCGAACGGCTTGTTCACCACCGTCGCCTCGATCACCGGCCAGGTCTTGCCGCCGCTTTCGACCTCGGTGATGCCGAAAGCCGGCTTGCCATAGGTCGCGGTCGCGTGGGCGAACACGTCGAGCGCGTTGGCAGCGATGCCGGCGAAGGGGGTGTAGCCGATCGGATTGGAAGGGTTGGTCAGCGCTTCCATGCTCATGGTCGCCCAAAGGCTCGCGCCGTTGAGCCAGCTGCGCTGGAGTTCATAGGCCTGGTAAAGCATGTCGCTCCCGTCTTGTGTGGCCCGGGCGGATCCCCATCGCGCGGGCCGTGAATCGTGTGGCGCGGATCGGCGCCCTGCGCGAGCTAGATGGAGCCTTGATGGCCATTGTGCAATGCACAATTCGGCAGGAAACCGCGCCGTCGGCGCTTCCCATGCACTTTTTACACGTGAAATCCGCCGGCTGTGCCATTAGATCACCCCATCATGGACGGGGATATGACAGCACGGAGCGCGCCCCCGCGGCTCCCCGACGATGGCGACGCCCCCGGTGCCGAGGCGCTCGAAGCGCGCGAGATCGCCGAGGAAGCCGAGCTCGAGACCTTCGCCGATGAGGGCGAGCACAAGCCGCGTTCGCTCGCCCCGCTGCGGATGGTGTACCGCGAGGCGGCGAAATATCCGCGCGAGGTCATCCTTGCGATCATTGCTCTTACCGTCACCGCCGCGGGCACGCTTGCGATACCCGCGGCGCTGCAGCTTATCGTCGATCGCGGTTTCGGCGCGGACGGCGCGGGCGATATCGGGCGCTGGTTTCGCTATCTGCTGGTCATCGTCGCCGTCATCGCGATCGGGACGGCGGTGAGGTTCTACTACGTCAGCTGGCTTGGCGAACGGGTCGTCGCCGACCTGAGGTGCAAGGTCCACGCGAACCTGATGCGCCTCTCGCCCAGCTTCTACGAGGCCAACAGCCCCAAGGAAATCTCGAGCCGGATGACGGCCGACACGGCGATCATCGAGACCGTCGTGGGGACGACCGTGTCGGTCGCGCTGCGCAACGCCTTTCTCGGGATCGGCGGGACGGCCTACATGTTCTGGCTGCTGCCCGAACTCACCATCTGGCTCGCGCTCGGCATTCCGGCAGTGATCCTGCCGATCGTCATCTTCGCCCGCCGCATCCGCACCATCTCGCGCGACAGCCAGGACCGGGTGGCCGATGTCGGCGCCATGGTGACCGAGGTGCTGGGCGCGATGAAAATCGTCCAGGGCTTCAACCAGCAGCCGCGCGAGACCGACCGCTTCAGCGCGGCGGTGGAGCGCACCTTCGAGACTGCCAAGCGGCGGATCGTGCTGCGTTCGGCGATGACCGCGATGTTCATCCTCGCGATCTTCGGTTCGATCGTCCTGCTGCTGTGGCGCGGGGCGGAAGGCGTCGCGAGCGGCGAGATCACCGGCGGGACGATCGTGTCCTTCGTCTTTACCGCGGCGGTCGTGGCGGGTTCGTTCGCCGCGCTGACGGAGGTCTATGGCGACCTGTTGCGCGGCGCGGGGGCGGCAAGCCGGCTCGCCGAACTGCTCGAGGCGAAGCCCGCGATCGCGCCGCCCGCGCGGCCCGAAAGGCTGCCCGAACCGCCGCGCGGCAGCCTGTCGTTCCGCAATGTGACCTTCCGTTATCCCGCGCGGCCCGAAACCGCCGCGCTCAGGGACTTCACGCTCGAAATCGAGCCGGGCGAAACCGTCGCCATCGTCGGGCCTTCGGGGGCGGGAAAATCGACAATCTTCCAGCTGGTCGAGCGCTTCTACGATCCGCAGGCCGGCACGATCCGCATCGACGGCGTGCCGTTAACCAAGGCCGATCCCGCCGACATCCGCGACCGGCTCGCGCTGGTGCCTCAGGACGGGGTGCTGTTCAGCGCCGATGCGCGCGACAACCTGCGCTACGGCAAGTGGCACGCGGGCGACGAGGAAATCTGGGAAGCGGCGCGCGCGGCCAATGCGGAAGCCTTCCTGCGCGAGCTTCCCGACGGGCTCGACACCTATCTCGGCGAAGGCGGCACGCAATTGTCGGGCGGCCAGCAGCAGCGGGTCGCGATCGCCCGCGCGCTGCTGCGCGATGCGCCGATCCTGCTGCTCGACGAGGCGACGAGCGCGCTCGATGCCGAAAGCGAGCGGCTGGTGCAGGACGCGCTCGAGAAACTGATGGCCCAGCGCACCACTCTCGTCATCGCTCACAGGCTGGCGACCGTGCGCGCCGCCGACCGGATCGTGGTGCTCGACAAGGGCGAGGTGGTCGAGCAGGGAACTCATGCCGAACTCGCCGCTGCGGGCGGGCTCTATGCACGGCTCGCCAGGCTGCAATTCGCCGATACCGAGGCCGCCTGACCCCTTCGCTTTTCGATGAAATGCGATCCCGCTCGGACGAGCGGCCCCCCGTTCACGCGCGCACGCCCTATCTCGCTCCGACAGATCGCATCGCAAGGCCGGGGGGGCTTGGCGGGCGGTGAACCCTTGAGAAAACGGGCACGAGAGAAAACGGGACTTCGCACCATGATCACACACACCGCCCTTTCCGGCGCCAGCGCGCTTGCGCTTGCCCTTGCCATCGCCCTGCCCGCTTCGGCGCATGAGGATGACGGCACGATCGAAACGCTGATCGATAAGGAGGCAGGGGAAAGCGCCGAGACCGAGGCGCCCACCATGAGCTTCGGCGAATGGGGCGTCGATCCCGAGCTGCTTTCGGACGAGATCGATCCGGGCGACGATTTCTTCGCCTACGTCAACCAGGAATGGCTCGATGCGAACCCGCTGCCGGCGGAATACAGCCGTTTCGGCGCGTTCACCCTGCTTGGTGAGAAGTCCACCAGCGACGTCAAGGCGCTGATGGACGAGCTCACGGCCAAGCCGCGCGCGGAACTGTCCGCCAACGAACGCCGGATCGTCGATGCCTATGAAACCCATCTCGACACCGCCGCGATCGATGCCGCCGGGCTCGACCCGGCGCGGCCTTATCTGAACGAGATTTTCGCCGCGACCTCGCTCGATCGGCTGGCGATGATCTGGGCTCGTCCCGGGATTGCCAGCCCGGTCGGAGGCTTCGTCGGCGTCGATGCCAAGCAGCCCGACCGCTATGTCGCGCAGATCGGCATTGGCGGTCTGGGCCTGCCCGACCGCGACTATTACCTCGACGAGAGCGAGGAAGGCCGCGAAATCCAGCGCAAGTATCGCGACTATCTCGCCTTCCTGCTGGGCGAGGCGGGCTATTCCGACCCCGAAACCGCCGCGGCCGCGGTCTACGCCTTCGAGGATCGGCTCGCCCGCGAAGTGATGTGGGACCGCACCGCGCGCCGCAATCGCGACCTCACCTACAACCGCGTCTCGGCGGACGAGATGGCGGCGCTGGCGGGGCCGCTGCCCGTCACCGCGATGATCGAGGCGATGGGCCTGTCGCAATCGCCGACCTTTGTCGTCAGCATGATGCCGCCGACCGACGAGGAGATCGAGGAACTCGGTCTCAATGCCGAGACGCTGGCGAAGATCGGCACCGGCCTGCCCGGCATGTTCGAGGTCCTCGGCCAGACCCCGGTCGCGACGCTGCAGGCGTGGACCGTCAAGGAAATGCTGTCGGACAATGCCGACATCCTGCCGACCCGCTTCGACGAGGCGACTTTCGCCTTCTACGGCAAGACCCTGCGCGGCACGCCCGAGCAGCGCCCGCGCTGGAAGCGTTCAATCGATGCTGCCGAGGGGATGCTGGGCGAGCTGATCGGCAAGTCCTATGTCGAGCGCTACTTCCCGCCGGAGAACAAGGCGGCGATGGAGGAGCTGGTCGCCAATCTGCGCAAGGCCGTCGCCGTCTCGATCGGGGAGATCGAATGGATGGGCGAGGAGACGAAGACCCAGGCGCTCGAAAAGCTGGCGAGCTTCGATCCCAAGATCGGCTATCGCGACAACCTTGAAACCTATGACGGGCTCGTCATCACGCGCGGCAACCCGATCGCCAATGCCATGGCCGCGGCGCAATGGGCGCGGGCGGACAATGTCGCCAAGCTCGGCCAGCCGATCGACCGGACCGAATGGTTCATGCTGCCCCAGACGGTGAACGCCTATTACAATCCGACCAAGAACGAGATCGTCTTCCCCGCCGCTATCCTGCAGCAGCCCTTCTTCGGGATGAGCGCGGACCCGGCGGTGAATTACGGCGCGATCGGCGGCGTCATCGGGCACGAGATCGGCCATGGCTTCGACGATCAGGGTTCGAAATACTACGCCACCGGCAAGCTGCGCAATTGGTGGACCGACGAGGACCGCGCCAATTTCGATGCCAGGACCGACGCGCTGGTCGCGCAATACGATGCGTTCTGCCCGTTCGACGAGGGCAAGACCTGCGTCAACGGCCGCTTCACCCTGGGCGAGAATATCGGCGATCTGGGCGGGCTATCCCTCGCCTACCGCGCGTACAGGATCGCGACCGAGGGCAAGGACGTGCCGGTGATCGACGGGCTGACCGGCGACCAGCGCTTCTTCCTCGCCTGGGCGCAGGTGTGGCGTTCGATGCAGCGCGAGGAAAACTATCGCCAGCGCCTGCGCACCGACCCGCACAGCCCGGAGGAATACCGGGTCAACGGCGTCGTCAGGAATCTCGACGAATGGTACGAAGCCTTCGGCGTGACCGAGGACGACGCGCTGTACATCCCCCCCGAAGAGCGCGTGCGCATTTGGTGAGGCAGCCCATCCGGGCTGCCATGTCCTCGCTCACGCGACCTGAAGGTCGCATCGCTGCGGGCGGCCGCTCGGCCTTGCGGTCGCTGAAGCGAGCGTACTTCGCGATGACGGCGGCGTAACCGCGCTGGTCCGACGCCGCAGGCGTCGTAAGCGCGACCGTGCGCCCGCAGCCCCCAAGGGATGAGGAAATCGCAGGCCCGGATGGACCTCGAGCAAAAAGAATTGACTTGGCATCGGCAGATGCCAAGGCCCGGGCCATGACATTCTTCCAGATGCTTCTGATCGCGGTGGTGCAGGGGATCACCGAATTCCTGCCGATCTCCTCGTCCGGACACCTTATCCTGATCCCGTTCCTGACCGATTTCCCCGACCAGGGCCCGATGATAGACATCGCGGTCCATGTCGGCTCGCTGCTCGCGATCATCGTCTATTTCTTCAAGGATGTCGCCGGTCTCGCGCGGGGCGGTTTCGCCACCATCGGCATCGGCAAGGCGCCCGAGCAGCGGCGGCTGTTCTGGTGGATCCTGCTCGGCACGATCCCCGCCGTGATCTTCGGGCTGGCGATCAAGCTCGGCTTTCTCAACGGCGTGGTGAGCGCGACCTTCGGCATCCGGATCGTCGAGGACGACCTGCTCGCCTCGATCCGCTTCACCGATCTGATTGCCACAAACCTGATCGTCTACGGCATCCTGCTCGGCCTTGCCGACCGTTTCGGGCGGCAGGAAAAGACGTTCGAACAGATGACCTGGCGCGACGGGCTGATCGTCGGCTGCGCGCAGGCGCTGGCGCTGATCCCGGGAACGAGCCGGTCGGGCGTCACGATGACGGCGGCGCGGCTGCTGGGCTATGGCCGGTTCGAGGCGGCTCGCTTTTCCTTCCTGCTGTCGATCCCGGCGGTCGCGGGGGCAGGCGTGCTGATCGTGCCCGACCTCCTCGAAGCGGACAGTGCGCTGCTGATGGATGCGATCGTGACTGGCACGCTGACCTTTATCGCGGCCTTCGCGACGATGGCATTCCTGATGAATTTCCTGAAGCGCGCCTCGATGATGGTCTTCGTCGTCTACCGTGTCCTGATGGGCACGGCGCTGTTCTATTTCTTCTGAGGAGCGCATCGGCGCAGCCAGCGGGGGAACCGATTGCGCTCCATGCGTGTTTTGCAATCATAGTGCCCTTCGAAGGGGTCGCATTTCCAATCGAGACAAAGGCAATAATTTTGCGATGGCTTTACTGGTGTTGATTGTATTGGGGACGACGCTGGGCTGGCTATCCTCGATCATCGCCCGCACCGAGGAGCCGGGCGAGATCCTGCGCCAGGCCGCTGCCGGCCTGCTGGTCGCGCTGATTTCGGGCCTGCTCGTCAATGGCGGGGTGGTCTTGGGCGGGCTCTCGCTCGTCGCGCTCGGCGTGGCTCTTGCCGCGACGGTCGGGGCGCTGGTGCTCTACCACGCGGTGATCCGCCGGCAGGTCGGCGCCTGAGCGCCCTAGACCGGTTTCGCCCCGCTTCCGCGTCCGCCGCGCAGGTGGTATTCCTGGCTGCCCCGGTTCACGACATTGTCGACATCGATCACCGCTGAATTGGCGTAGGTGAAGCCGGGCGCGAGATTGCGGTAGAGCCGGTCGAAATCGCGCTCCACCGTCTGGCGGTAGAGGTCCTCGAAACTCTCGATCACGAAATAGGTCGGCTGCAGGTCGCTGATGACGTAATCGGTGCGCATCACCCGGTCGACATTGAGCATGATGCGGTTGGGGCTTTCCGCCTCCACCGCAAAGCGCGCCTCGGTCGGGCCGGAGAGGATGCCCGCACCGTAGGCGCGAATGCCCGCTTCTTCCTCGATCAGGCCGAATTCGACCGTGTACCAGTAGAGCGCGCCCAGCGCCTTCAGCCGGTTGTAGCGCATCGCCTTCCACCCGGCGCGGCCATATTCCTGCATGTAAGCGGCATAGACCGGATCGGTCAGCATCGGCACATGGCCGAAGACGTCGTGAAAGACGTCGGGTTCCTGGATGTAGTCGAAGGTCTCTCGCGTGCGGATGAAATTGCCCGCGGGAAAGCGCCGGTTGGCGAGGTGCCAGAAAAACACGTGATCGGGGATGAGCATCGGCACTGGCACGACGCTCCAGCCCGTCAGCGCGCCCAGTTCCTCGGACAGCCGGGCGAATTCGGGCACGCCGCCGCGACCGAGATCGAGCTTGTCGAGCCCCGCCATGAAAGCGCTCGCCGCGCGGCCGGGCAGAATTTCCATCTGGCGCGCGAACAGGTCGTTCCAGACCGCATGATCCTCGCTGCCGTAAGCGGTCTGCTCCTTTTCAAGCCAGTCCTCGCCGACATGCGACGGGCGGGTGAGCGGAGCGGTAAAGACATCTCCCGACATTTCGGGCAGCTTGGTGAAATCGGGCTCGGTATCAGCAAGGGTGGCCATGTGGTTGCATCTGATACCAATCACCCGGGCGTGCAAGGGCAAAGAGGCGAAAGGGGCGCGTATGGCGGACAGGCTGAAGGGCAAGGAATATCGCAGGGCGCTGGAGCCGCTGACCGCGGAACTGGTCGGCATGGCGCGCTGGGCGAAAGCGACGGGGGCACGGATCGTGGTCCTGTTCGAGGGCCGCGACACGGCGGGCAAGGGCGGCGCCATCCGGGCCGTGCGCGACCGGCTCGACCCGCGCCAGTGCCGCACCGTGGCGCTGTCGAAACCGAGCGAGGACGAGCGCACGCAATGGTATTTCCAGCGCTATGTCGCTCACCTGCCAAGCGCGGGCGAGATCATCCTGTTCGACCGGTCATGGTACAACCGCGCCGGGGTCGAAAAGGTGATGGGCTATGCCGACGAGGAACAGGTCGCCCATTTCCTGCGGCAGGTTCCCGATTTCGAGCGTCTGCTGGTCGATGACGGCATATTGCTGTTCAAATACTGGCTGGCGACCGATCAGGACCGGCAGGAAGATCGCCTGCGCGAACGGCTCGAAGACCCGCTCAAGCGCTGGAAGCTGTCGCCGGTCGATCTGGCCGCGCGGGAGAAATACGATGCCTACACCCATGCGCGCGAGAACATGCTGCGCGAGACCCACACCCGCCACGCCCCTTGGACGCTGGTCGATTTCAACGACCAGAAGCGCGGGCGGCTGACGCTGATCCGCAACCTGCTCGACCGCCTGCCCGATACCCATGTCGAGCCCGCGCCGATCGCCTTTCCCGAGCTCGGACGGGAGCCGAAAGCGGAAAGTTACGAGGTGCTTGCGCCGATCGCGCCCTACGCCACCGACGTCGACGGGGCGCGCGATTGACAGGGCGGGCTGTTTGATATAAATATGATATCTTAGTTATATCAGAGAGGGGAAGCGACGTGGTTGAACGCGTGAATTCGATGGCTGCCAGCAGCGAACGCAAGGGCAGCGCCTCCAACGGCTATGTGATGCTGGTCCTGATGCTGGCTTTGCTGCTCGTGCCCGCGCTGGTGTACATCGCGCTTGGCGAGGGGGAGCCGACGCTCATTGCGGCAATCGCGGGCGTGGTGGTGATCCTTTTCATCCTCACTGGCTTCTTCATGATCCAGCCCAACCAGGCGGTCGTGCTCACCCTGTTCGGAGAATATCGCGGGACGGTGCGCAAGGACGGGCTGCACTGGGTGTGGCCGTGGTTCGGCAAGGAAAAGGTCTCCGTGCGCGCCCACAACATTCATTCCGAACGGGTCAAGATCAACGATCTGCGCGGCAATCCGATCGAAATCGCCTGCAACGTCGTCTGGCGCGTCGCCGACACGGCGCAGGCCGTGTTCGATGTCGACGACTACAAGGAATTCACCAATATCCAGATCGAGGCGGGCCTGCGCACGGTCGGATCGCGCCATCCCTATGACGACATGTCCGACGATGACGAAACGACCCTGCGCGGCAGCGGCGACGTGGTGAACCGCGAACTGATCGTCGAACTCAACGAAAGGCTCCAGGTTGCCGGGATCACGGTGGACGAGGCGGGCCTTACCCACCTCGCCTATGCGCCCGAAATCGCCGGGGCGATGCTGCGCCGCCAGCAGGCCGATGCCGTCATTTCCGCCCGGCGCAAGGTCGTGATCGGCGCGGTCGGCATGGTCGAGGACGCGCTCCAGAAACTGAGCCATGACGGCATCGTCGAACTCGACGAGGAACGGCGCGCCGCGATGGTCTCGAACCTGCTGGTCGTCCTGTGCGGCGACCGCGAGGCTCAGCCCGTCGTGAACACCGGGACGCTCTACCAGTAATCCGTGACCCAAGGAGGCAGCCATGGCTGCACCCTCAGCGAAAAAGGCCTTCGCCCTCAGGCTCGACCCGGAGGTGCACAAGGCCATAGAGCGCCTCGCCGCGGCGGAACTGAGATCGGCCAATGCCGAGATCGAGATGCTGCTGCGCGAGGCTCTTTCCGCGCGCGGGATCGAGGTCAAGCGCACGCCGCCGCCGCGCCGCGGCAGGCCGCCCAAGGCGGAGTGACGTCAGACCGCCGCCGAGGCGCTCATGACCTGCCGCCCGTCCGCCGCAAAGGCGCCGAGATCATGGCCGTCCTCGCCTTGACGCATGGCAAGGTGGAGGAGATCGCCCGCAATGGCAGGTGAACGCCCGCGAAAGGCGAAGGTCCGCAGCGCGTTCGCACCCAGCTCGCGCGCGGCCAGCTGCAACAGCAGGCTTGCGGTCAACGGGCCGTGGACGACGAGCCCGCGATAACGCTCGACCCCGCGCGCATAGGGCGCGTCGTAATGGATGCGGTGGGTGTTGAAGGTCAGCGCCGAATAGCGGAACAGCAGCCGCGGGTCCGGAGTAAGCGCGGTGTGCGCGTCCCATGCGGCCTTGTCGAAGCGCGCCTCGCCCGGCTCCGGAGGCCCGAGCGGCGCGTCGGGCGGGGCGGCCTCGCGATAGACCAGCGTCTGCGTCTCGATAACCGATAGCGTGCCGTTGGCGTTGGTTTCATGCGCGACGTCGACGAAGGCGAGCGGGCCGCTCGAGCCTTCCTTCCGCCTGATCGAGACGACCCGGCTGACGCGCTCGATAGCGGCGCCGACAATCAGAGGCGCGCGGAATTCGATGGCGCTCGAGGCCCACATCCGCCGCTCCATCGGGAAGGGCGGCAGGAAACTTGCCGGGGTCTCGTCGCGTGCCGGGTGGCCATCCTTGCCCAGCATGGCGGTCGGGGCCTCGGGCGTGCACAGGCAGAAATGGATGCCCTGCGGCATCAGCTTGCTCTCGGGCGCGCCGAGGTCGAAGGTTGCATGGAAACGCGCCGCGAGCGCCGGGGTCAGCGTGTCGCGCGCCCTTTGCTCGCGCCCGATCCAGGCGTCGTAATTCACGCCGAATTCCTCATTGGGCGTTCTCGAACACCGCGGCGATGCCCTGACCCCCGCCGATGCACATGGTCTCAAGCCCATAGCGCACATCCCGGCGCTTCATCTCGTGCGCCATGTCTGCAAGGATGCGCCCGCCGGTCGCGCCGATCGGGTGGCCGAGGCTGATGCCCGAGCCATTGACATTGAGGATCTCGCGGCGGCTGTCGTCCTCGCTCCAGCCCCAGCCCTTGAGCACGGCGAGCACCTGCGGAGCGAAGGCTTCGTTGAGCTCGACAAGGCCGATATCGGCCCAGCTGTAGCCCCGGCGCGCGAAAAGGCGCTCGACCGCCGGGACAGGGCCGATCCCCATGCGCGAAGGATCGCAGCCCGCCGCTGCCCAGCCGCCGAACCACAGCATGGGTTCGAGGCCGAGTTCCTCGAGCTTGTCCTCCGCGACGACGAGGCAGGCTGCGGCCGCGTCGTTCTGCTGGCTGGCATTGCCCGCCGTCACGATCGCTTGTGCGTCGCGCCTGCCGTCGATGGCGCGCAGGGCGCCCAGCGTCTCCATCGAGGCATCGGGGCGGAAGCCCTCGTCCTTTGCGAAAAGCACCGGATCGCCCTTGCGCTGCGGCACGTCCACCGGGACCAGTTGTGCGTCGAACCGGCCCTCGTCCCACGCCCTCGCCGCGTTCAGGTGCGAGCGCACGGCGTATGCGTCGGCCTGTTCGCGGGTGATGCCGTAATCCTTGGCGAGGTTTTCGGCGGTCTCGATCATTCCGCTGATGACGCCGAAGCGTTCGATCGGCTGGCTGCGCACCCGCCCGCGCGACAGCCGGTCATGCAGCGTGATGTCGCCCATCCGCGCCCCGCCGCGGCCCTGCAGGGTGTAATGCTCGACATTGGACATGGATTCGACGCCGCCCGCGACGACCATGTCGGCCATGCCGGTCTCGACCATCATCGCCGCGGTCGCGATCGCCTGAACGCCCGACCCGCAGCGTCTATCGAGCTGGAAGCCCGGCACTTCGAGCGGGAGATCGGCGGCGAGCCACGACCAGTGCCCGATCGCCGGGGCCTCGCCATTGCCGTAGCCCTGCGAGAAGACGACATCGTCGACCCGCGCGGGATCGATGCCCGAACGCTCGACCAATGCCTTGAGGATCACAGCGCCCAGTTGGCCCGCGTCCATGCTCGACAATCCGCCGAGGAACTTGCCCACGGGGGTGCGGAGCGGGGTGCAGATGGCGGCTCTTCTGGTCATTCAGCGATCCTTGTCCGAAAGGGCGACGGTCCCGGCATCGACAAGCTTGCCGATCGCGCCGCTCGATAGGCCGAGCCGTTCGGCGAGCACTTCTTCCGAATGCTGGCCGAGGTAGGGCGCGGGGGCGGGGTCGCCCGGCTCCCGCGCGGGCAGGTTGGCGAAGCTGCGGGTGGCGGGATATTCGAAACCCGAAGGGTTGGCGGGCGATGGCCCGAACAACGGGTTGTCCGCGACGAGGACCGGATCGTTCGCCGCTTCGTGCGCGGTGCGGTAACGTTCGAACGTGCAGCCATTCGCGGCCATGCGCGCTTCGAGGGCCTCGTAATCGTGGCTCCCCGCGACGCGCTGGAATAGGTCGAACAGGCGGTGGCGATGTTCGAAGCGCGGGCGGTCCCCATCGGCGAATTTCACCCCGACCTCGGCTTCAAGCTGTGCGATGGGCGTCTCCAGCCCGAAGGCTTCGACGAGGCCGTTCCATTGCTTGGGCGTAAGCGCGGCGACCATGAAGCGCTTGCCGTCCTTGCTGCGGAAATCGCGCCCGAACGCGCCCCAGATCGCATTGCCGAGCCGTTCGCGGTCAGCCTTGCGATAGAGCATTTCGGCCATCGTCCCCGAATTGGCGAGCGTGCCGATGGCAACGTCGCCGAGCGGAATGCGCACCTCGCTACCCTCGCCGGTGGCGTCACGGTGGCGCAGCGCCGCCATCAGAGCGAAGGCCGAGTAGGCACCAGTGATGAAGTCCCACGCGGGCAGGACTTGGTTCACCGGAGGCGCGGTTTCCATCTCCCACTCTTCGGGCCCGCACATCAGCGGGTAGCCCGAGGCCGCGTTGACGGTGAAATCCATCGCCTGGCGCCCGTCATGCCAGCCCATGATCCTGACCGAGACGAGTTCGGGCGCTTCGGCGGGTTGCTTCGCCTTCACCGTATCGTGGCCGAGAAAGCTCTTTTCCGGCAGGTTGGTGATCATCTGCCCGGTCCTCGCCGCAAGCTCGACGCACAGCTCGCGCCCCTCGCCGCTGCGCAGGTCCAATGCCACCGATTTCTTCGCCCGGTTGAGATTCTCCCAAGAGAGCGAGCGGCCTTCCTTGGTCAGCATGTAGCGGTCGTAATCGAGCCCGCCCGCCGTGTGGTCGACGCGGATCACCTCCGCGCCCAGCTGCGCGCAATAGAGACCGGCGGTCGGGCTGGCGACGAAGCTCGAGACTTCGATGATCGAAAGGTCGCTCAGCAGGTTGTACAAGTGTGATCCCCCGAAAGCGGGGGCCGGGGCCGCCCGCAGGACATGTCCTTTCCGGCTTCCCGCCAGCGCGGGCGGGACCGGTCGTCAGCCGTGCACCTTCTCCCATTCGCGCAGCATGTGCTTGGCGATCTGGAGCTGGAGGATCTGCGTCGTGCCTTCGTAGATGCGGTAGATGCGTGCATCGCGATAGAACCGTTCCGCATCGTATTCGGCGAGATAGCCCGCCCCGCCATAGATCTGCACCACCCGGTCGACCACGCGGCCGCACATCTCGGAGGCGAAGACCTTGAAGGCGGCGGCCTTGGCGATGGTGTTCTCGCCCCGGTCGACGCGTTCGGTCACGTCCTTCATCATGCATTCGGCGGCGTAAATCTCGGTCTCGCTGTCGGCGAGCATCGCCTGAATAAGCTGGAAACGCGCGATCGGTTCGCCGAATGCCTTGCGTTCATTGGCATAGCGCAGCGCCGAATCGAGCGCGCGGCGGGCATAGGCGGTCGCTGCCGCGCCCACCGAAATGCGGCCATTGTCGAGGCTCTGCATGGCAAAGCGGAAGCCCTGTCCCGTCTCTCCGCCCAAGAGCGCATCGCCCGGCACCTTCACATCGTCGAGCATGATGTCGGAGATGTGGGAGCCTGCCTGCCCCATCTTTTTATCGGGCGATCCGGTCGAGATGCCGGGCGTATCCATCGGCACTATGAAGGCGGAAACATGCGCGTTCTTGGGCAGCGCCTCCTTTTCCGTGCGCGCCATGATCAGCGCGACATCGGCATGCGGAGCGTTGGTGATGTAGCGTTTCGATCCGTTCAGAATCCAGCCATTGCCGTCCGGGTCGGGCACGGCGGTCGTCTGCATCGCCGCGCTGTCGGAACCGGATCCCGGCTCGGTGAGGCCGAAGCAGGCGATCCTGCCCTCGATCAGCTTGGGATACCATTCTTGGCGCTGCGCCTCGGTCCCGCCGTTCTTCAGCGCGCTCGCGAACATGCCGATATTGATCGAGAAGATCGAGCGGAAGGCGGGCGCGGCGTAGCTCATGATATTGACGACACGCGCATATTGCCGGGTGTTGAGCCCCGCTCCGCCATATTCTTGCGGAACGGAGATGCCGAACAGGCCCATCTCGCGCATCTCGTTTAGAATGTCCTCGGGCACGCGGTCGTTTTCGATCACGTCCTTTTCCGCCGGGATCAGCCGTTCACGGACATAGCGCTGAAGCTGTTCGGCGAATTGCTCGAAAGTCTCCTCGTCCATTCCGGGATTGGTGCGGGCGGGGTTGGCAATAGGGGCATTCATGGGTCAGTCTCGATTGCTTGGATTGGTTCGGGCGCGCGGAAACTACGAAGCGGTTTCGGGCGCGGTTTCGGGGCCGGCTGCTTCCGGCGCCTGCGTCCCGGGGACGACCCCCTCGGGCAGGCGCTCGGCCTCCAGCATTTCGGCTGCTTGCTCGAGCGCCTGCGCCTCGCCCTCGCTCACGCCTGTCGGCGGCCCGCCCGCATCGCCGCTACAGGCGGTCAGAACCGGGCACACGGCAAGGGCGGCAAGCAGGAGCAGCGCGCGGGCGATGGCGGGTCTACTCGTTGTCGAGTTCGTCGCGGGCGGCGTCGGCGGTCGCCTCGGCGTCGCCCATCATCGCCTCGATCTCGGCGGCGGCGTCGACGGCGTTGTCGGCCGCCTGGTTGGCGGTCTGCTCGCTGACGGGGGCGGGGGTTTCCGCTTCCACCGGCTCGTCGATTCCGGGGTCCTCGACCGGCTCCTCCGTCACGTCGGCGAGCGCGTCC
Organism: Erythrobacter litoralis; assembly: GCF_001719165.1. Lineage (NCBI taxonomy): Bacteria > Pseudomonadati > Pseudomonadota > Alphaproteobacteria > Sphingomonadales > Erythrobacteraceae > Erythrobacter > Erythrobacter litoralis. The sequence goes on along the minus strand of NZ_CP017057.1, from coordinate 3,078,075 downwards.
TCGGCCGGTTCCTCGACCGTGTCTGCCATCGCGTCCTCGGACGCGTTGTCGGTCCCCCCACACGCCGCAAGCGCGAGCGAAACGCCGGCGAGCGCGGCCAGCCTGGCGAACTTTTTCATCGGGTCATCCTCCTCCAAATGACGTGCCCGGGATGCCCGTAAACATGGGCGCCGGGACGGGCGCGCAAGGGTGTAGCCAAGGCGGGCGGCAAACGCCAAGCGCAAATCGGGACCGGGCGCATGGTTAGACGGCGATTAACCTCTCCCGGGTAAAGCCGCATGCATGACACGCACCCGCACGATCGCGCCGCCTGTGCGCCCCTCTCCCGTTGCCGTGGCTGCAGTCGCGGCGCTGGCGGTGCTGGCGATTCCCCTTGCCGCGCTCCTTGCGCAGGCGCCGTCAGGGCCTTTCACGGTGGAGGAGACCGGACGGTCCTATGCGAGCCTGCAACAGGCCGTCGACGCGATCGGCAATTCGCGCGGCACGATCACGATCGCGCCCGGGCGTTACGATCAGTGCGCGGTGCAGGATGCGGGCGTCGTCACCTACGCCGCGCGCGAATACGGCAAGGCGGTGCTCGAAGGGCGCGCCTGCGAAGGCAAGGCGGCGCTGGTCCTGCGCGGGACGGGCGCGGAAGTGCGCGGCCTCGTGCTGCGCGGGATTTACGTGGGCGACGGCAACGGGGCGGGAATCCGGCTCGAAAACGGCGCGCTCAACGTCGCCTTGACGACTTTTGCCGACAGCCAGCAGGGCCTGCTCACGGGCGTCGTCCCGAATGCGCGGATCTACATCACCCGATCGACCTTCACCCGGCTCGGCACCTGCGAAAATTCGGCCGGGTGCGCGCATTCGATCTATGTCGGCGACGTGCCCGAACTGACCGTGCGCGAAAGCCGGTTCGAGAAGGGGACGGGCGGCCATTACCTCAAGTCGCGCGCGGCCGTGAACGTGATCGAGAGCAATTCCTTCGACGATTCCGCCGGTAGCGCGACCAACTACATGATCGACCTGCCCGCAGGAACGCGCGGGCGGATCGCGGGCAACTGGTTCGTGCAGGGGCGCGACAAGGAGAATTATTCCGCCTTCATCGCATTGGGCGCGGAGGACCGGCTGCATCCCTCGTCCGGGCTGGAGATAACGGGCAACGAAGCGCGTTTCGTGCCGGGGCTCAAGCGGTCGAGCACCTTTTTCGCCGATTGGACGGGGGAGAAGGTTACGCTCTCCGACAACCGCCTCGCGGAGGGAATCAGGGATTACGACCGGCGCTAGCCGAAAGCGGGGGCATAGGAGACTTCGCCCCGCGGCAGGTCGCCTTCGATAAGAAGACATTGGAAATATTCGCTCGGCGGGCCGGGATAGGCAAGCTGCGGTTCGTGGGCAAAGCCGAAGCGTGCGTAATAGGCCGGTTCGCCCAGCAGCACGATGCCTCGCGCGCCGCGTTCGGCAATGTCGGCGATCCCCCGCCTTATGAGAGCGCTGCCCACGCCGCGATGGTGCAGGTCGGGCCGGACCGAAACAGGGGCAAGGCCGTACCAGTCCTTCGCTCCGTCGCTGATCGACACGCGCGAAAAGGCGATATGGCCGACGATCCCCGTCGCGACCTCAGCCACCAGCGAAAGCGCGAGGTCGCCGTCCCGGCGCAGGCGCTCGACGATGGCGGGTTCGCTGCCGTCGCTGTGCGGCACATCCCTGAAAGCCGCCGCGGTCAGGCGGTGTATCGCCTCTTCCTCTCCCGGCGCCTCGGGCCGGATCGCGATGGCGAGGTCGGGACCGCTCATGTCAGAAGATGGCCCGAACGGTCGCGCTTGGTCGCAAGATAGCGGGCATTGTGCGGGTTTTCGGGAAGCTGGTGCGCGACCCGTTCGGCGACCGTGATTCCCGCCGCCTCGAGCGCTGCGACCTTGGCCGGGTTGTTGGTGAGCAGCCGGATCGCGCCCGCCCCCAATAGGTCGAGCATCCGCGCCGCGGTCGGAAAATCGCGCGCCTCGTCGGGAAGGCCGAGGCGCTGGTTCGCCTCGACCGTGTCGAAGCCCTGGTCCTGGAGCCGGTAGGCGCGCAGCTTGTTGACGAGCCCGATCCCGCGCCCCTCCTGCCTCAGATAGAGCAATATGCCCCAACCGCTCCCCTCGCGCGCTTCGGTCGCCATGGCATGGAGAGCAGCGTCCAGTTGCGGCCCGCAATCGCATTTGAGGCTGCCGAGAATGTCGCCTGTCAGGCATTCCGAATGAAGCCGCACCAGCGGCGCTTTCTCGCCCGATTGTCGCCCGATGATCAGTGCGATATGCTCGCGCGTGTCGGCGGGCGATCGGAAGGCGACGATCTCGCAGGTCTCGCTCGCCGCGATCGGCAGGCGCGCGCGGGTGACGATGCGCAGCCGCGCCGCCTCGCTGTAGGCGGCGAGGTCTTGCGCGAGGAGCGGGTGCGGCTCGCCCGCGTCGCGCGGATCGACCATGAAGGCGGGCAGGATTCCCGCGACCCGGGCAAGCTCCATCGCCGTGCGCGCGGTCTCCTCCCATGCCAGCGGCTCGGCGCGGAAGGGGCCCTTGAGCGGATTGGCAAGGTCGAGCGCCGGGTCGGCGATGGGGGTCGCGTCGGCCAGCGTGAAGGGCTCGCCCCCGTGGATGAGGACCGGCGCATGCGGCACGGCGGCCTCGCGCTGGTTGGCGAGTTTCAGGGTGGCGGCGCGCGCGGCGGAAATCAGCAGGCGTCCGGAGGTCGCCTCGCTCGCTATGGCGGTCTCGATCGGCAGCAGCGTGACCGCATCGGGCGTTCCCGCCCCGAAAGCGAGCGGCCAGCCATGGCGCAGCGCGTCGACGGCCTGCGCCGCGCGGCGTTCGGGGGACGGCTGCCCAAGGCTCGACGGGGGATCACTCACACGTCGAACCCGGTGACGAGCGGGACGTGGTCGGATGGCTTCTCCCAGTTGCGCGCTTCCTCGAGCACACCGTGCGAGCGTGCCTGCGCGGCGAGCGCGGGAGACGCCCACATGTGATCGAGCCGCCGCCCGCGGTCGTTCTTCTTCCAGTCGGGCGAGCGATAGCTCCACCAGCTGTAATAGCGTTCGGGATGGGGCACGTGCTCGCGCCCGATATCGACCCAGCCATGGGCGTGGCGAAAGCGGTCCAGCGCCTCGACCTCGATCGGCGTGTGGCTGACGACCTTCAAAAGCTGCTTGTGGCTCCAGACATCGGATTCGAGCGGGGCGACGTTGAAATCGCCGACGATAAGCGTGGGCTTGTCCACGCTGTCCGCCCAGCGCGCCATGCGTTCGAGGAAGTCGAGCTTCTGGCCGAATTTCACGTTGACCTCGCGGTCGGGCACATCGCCGCCGGCCGGGACATAGACGTTTTCAAGAAACAGGTCGCGCCCGACCACCTCGATGCCGACATGGCGCGCCTCGCCATTGTCCTGCCAGTCGTGGCGGGTGATCTCGCGGATCGGCACGCGGCTGACGGTGGCGACACCGTGATAGCCCTTCTGCCCGCAGATCGCCTGGTGTTCATAGCCCATTTCCGCGAGCGCCTGTGCCGGGAACTGGTCCTCCTGGCACTTGATCTCCTGCAGGCACAGGATGTCGGGGGCGTGCTCGGCCAGATAACGTTGCACCAGCGGCAGGCGCAGGCGGACCGAATTGATGTTCCAGGTGGCGACAGACAGCATGGCTGGGGCACTTAAGCGCCGCGGCGGGCAAAATCCAGCCAGCGCGATCGCCCCGGGATGCACGCCGTCCCTTTACCGTCACAATGCGAGAGGATAGCGCAGGGCCATGAGGAGACGACCCATGCCGACCATTCGCCCGCTCATCGCGCTCGCCGCCGCCGCCCTTCCGCTCGCGGCCTGTTCGACCACCAACAATTACAACTATGCCGAGGAGCCCGGGCGCGACGCGCTGGTGACGGGGAACGGGGACGCGCTGCGGCAAAGCGGCAAGGCGAAGAACGTCATCCTGTTCATCGGCGACGGCATGGGCATTTCGACCATCACTGCCGCGCGTATCTACGAAGGCCAGAAGCGCGGGGAAAGCGGCGAGGAGAACACGCTGTCCTTCGAGGCATTTCCCAATGTCGCGCTGGTCAAGACCTACAACACCAATGCACAGGTCCCCGACAGCGCCGGGACCGCGACCGCCATGCATTCGGGGAAGAAGACGCGCATCGGCGTGCTCGGCATCGGGCCGGAGGCGCAGCGCGGGTCGTGCCGCGACGCACTCGCCCATCCGCTCCCGCTGCTGGGCGAGGGAGTGAAGGAAAGGGGCCTTGCGCTCGGCATCGTGTCGACCGCACGGATAACCCATGCGACGCCCGCGAGCGTATATGCCCGCAGCGCCGACCGCGACTGGGAAGGAGACGTGCCCGAAGCGGAGGCGCAGCATGGTTGCAAGGACATCGCCACCCAGTTGATCGAGGCCGACTGGGACGTGGCGCTCGGCGGGGGAACTGCCGTGTTCTTCGGCGGAGACAGGGGCGGGCGCCGCCCTGACAGCGCCGCCGACCTGCCGGCTGAATGGGCCGCGAGGACCGGCGGAACCGTCGTGCGCGACGCCGCCGGGCTGACCGCTGCGCCGGTGGACAAGCCGGTGCTCGGCATCTTTTCGCCCAGCCACATGACCTATGTCGCCGACCGTGCGGAGGATTCGAGCGAACCGACGCTGACCGGGATGACCGCTCAGGCGATCGAGCGGCTGGAGCGCGACCCGGACGGTTTCTACCTGATGGTCGAAAGCGGCCGGATCGACCACGCGCACCACGCCGGCAAGGCCGGCTATGCGCTGGAGGAGACGGTCGAGTTCGCCCGCGCGATCCGGTACGCGGTCGAGAATACCGATCCGGCCGAGACGCTGATCCTGGTGACGGCCGATCACAGCCACGTCTTCACCATTGCGGGCTATCCCCGGCGCGGCAACGACATCCTCGGTCTTGTCGTCCCGCCTGCGGGGGAATCCGGCAGCGACGAAGAGCCTATCATCGCCGGGGACGGCACGCCCTATACGACGCTGGGCTATGCCAACGGTCCGGGCGCGATCGCGGGGCTGGCCGAACGCCCGGTGCCCGAGACCGGGATCGAGGCGCAGCAGCAGGCAACCGTGCCGCTCGGCAGCGAGACCCATGCGGGCGAGGATGTCGCGCTCTATGCCACCGGGCCGGGGGCGAACCGGGCGCGCGGGGTGATCGAGCAGAACGTGATCTACGACATCATACGAGAGGCGCTTTTCTGAAGGCACAGCGCATTAGCGCCGTGATTTCCCCGCTCACGCTACCTGGCGGCCGCATCGCTGCGGTCGGCCGGTCGGCCTTGCCGGCCGCGCTGCGGGCCGGACCAGCGCGATACGATTGGTGGATTAGCGATGTGTCGGCCGTGTAGCGCTGTCCTGGCGGCGTAGCCGCCGCAAGGGCGACTGCCCGCCCGCAGGCCCGCCAGGGCCGAGGATATCGCAGCGCGGATGCGCTGCGCAAAACAAAACCGCTGCAAACAAAAACCCCTGACCCGGGGGCGATGGGTCAGGGGTCCGTTGTGAGCGTTCGTCACGCTTGTGCAAGGCGACCTTTGCGAAGGTTGGGGCAACAGGGGGGAAACCCGCCTTCGACCGCCTTGTCGAGAACCCGAATACGCGAGGATGGCTTTCGGGTAAATGAACGGCGACCTAGGTTTGTCGCAATTCTACAACTGAGCGGCGACCAGCCGTTCAGCGCGGGCGACGGGATGTCCGGCGCGGATCGTCGAAATCGAACGTGCTTTCGGCGACCGACAGGCCATAGCGATGATTCGACAGCCGCACCGTGGTGCGGTGGTTCTGCGCGTCGAGAGCGACCCAGCTGTTCAATTCCCATCCGCCCGGCGCGCTGGCGTTCTTGACGAAGATCATCGTGATGACCCCGAATTCGGGCCGCGAGGGATCGCGTACCTCGATGCTCATCACGTCGTCGCGCAGGGTGGGGACGAGCTTGCCGTACTTGCCGACATCGCGCGAGGGATCGAGCAGCGCGCCGAGCGGCGAGCGCCTGATCGGGTAGCGTTCGACCTGCCGGACCTCGTAATCGACGACATAGAGCGACTTGCCGTTCGAGACGACGAGGAAGTCCGAATCCTTGCCATAGTCGAAACGGATCTTGCCGGGCCGCTTCAACGTCATCGTGCCCGCCGCGCGGCGGCCCTCGCGGTCGATCTGGGTGAAATCCGCGCGCATGGTCGAAATGCCGCGCAGTGCGCCGACCGCCGCATCGATGCTCCCGCTCGCCTGTTGGGCATGGGCAGGCGGCGCGAGCGGCGCGGCGAAAGGCAGCGCACCGGCAAGGCCGAGCGCAAGCGCGCCGACCATCAGGCGGGAGCGGATGCGGAAAGGAGAGAAGTCCATCATGCCTCGCGGATTAGCGGCGGGGCATTGAACCGGGCGTGAACTGCGCAAGCTGCAGGCATGAGCCGGTGGGCGGCCCGTCAGGCTTACTTGATCTTCGCTTCCTTGAACTCGACATGCTTGCGCACGACGGGGTCGTATTTGCGGAAGGTCATCTTCTCGGTGATGTTGCGCGGGTTCTTCTTCGTCACGTAATAGAAGCCCGTGCCCTCGGTCGAGACGAGCTTGATCTTGACGGTTGCGGGCTTCGCCATGGCGGTATCCTGTCGAAAAAGGCTGGGGCCTCATGGCCCAAAAACAAAGGGCGACGCGTGCCCTTGTGGGGATCGCCGCCTTGCAGAGGCGCGCCATTGGGCGATTCCCGGGGAAAAGTCAAGCAGTGCTCCATGCCCGGGCTGCGCGCCTCACCAGTCGGAGCGGTCCACCTTGCCGCGCTTCGCCTTGACCGCGCCGCGCGCCTTCTTGTGCTTGAGGCGCTGGACCTTGCCGACGCGGTTGACGCGGGTCTTCGCCCGGCGGCGCGGCTGGCGGTGCGCTTGCTCGAGCAATTCGCCCAGCTTCTCGCGCGCCTCGGCCCGGTTCGCCTCCTGCGAGCGGTGGCGGCGCGCGGTGATGAGAAGGTCTCCGGCAGCCGTCAGTTTCGACCCCGCGAGGTCGCGCAGACGCGCGAAGACCGGCGGGGGAAGCCGCAGGGCATAGATGTTCACCCGGAGCTGGACCGCGGTCGCGACCTTGTTGACGTTCTGACCGCCCGGCCCCGACCCTGCGAGAAAGCTTTCCTCGGCGAGCGCATGGGCGCGGTCGAGAAGGTCCCTATCCATCGCTCGCCCCGAGCGCGATGAAATCGGCCGGCAGCGGTGCGTGTGCCTCGATCGGCGGCTTGCCGTCGCGCGGGACCACGATGCTGGCGGCGTGGAGCATGGTGCGGCTCGCCCCCGGCACGACGCCCGCGCCATAGATCGGATCGCCCAGCAGGGCTGCGCCAAGGCCCTTGAGCGCATGGACGCGCAGCTGGTGGGTGCGCCCGGTTTCGGGACGGAAGCGGATCAGGCTGTGCTCGCCCAGCGTCTCCACCTTTTGCCAGTGCGAAATGGCGGCCTTGCCCTTCTTCGCCGCGATCATGCGCCAGCCCTTCTCGGCCGAGCTGATCTTGGCCAGCGCGAGTTCGATGGTTCCCGATTCCTCCGCCGGGTGGCCTGCGAGGACGGCGAGATAGGTCTTTTCGACCAGCCGTTCCTCGAACGCGCGGTTGAAGCGTTTCAGCGCCTTGGGATTACGTGCGAGCAGCAGGCATCCGGAGGTATCGGTGTCGAGCCGGTGGACCGGGATGGGCGCGCGCTGGAAGCCGAGCTTCAGCTCGTCCAGCCGGTCCTCGAGGCACGGGCCGCCGCGCTTGGGGCGGTCGACGGGCAGCCCGGCGGGCTTGTCGATCACCAGCGCTTCGCCGTCCTCGAAGAGTATGGGGATGGTCATGTCAGGCGAGCCTCGAAAAGCCCCCGGACCGCATTGCCGACAAGGAAGCCATCGGCAAGATCGTCGAGCGTGAGCTCCCCCTCGCGCGCGTCGCCATCCTCGATCAGCGCCTCGCGCAGCACGCCCAGCAGCAGGCCGAGCCGCGCAGGAGGGGTCACCAGCGTCCCGTCCGCGCCTCGCACGAAGACATTGGTGAAACAGCCCTCGGTCACGAGCCCGTCCTCGCGCACGAACAGGCATTCGCCAGCCCCCATGGAACGCGCGGCCTCGAGCGCATCCTCGTAGAAGCCGCGATCGGACGTCTTGTGGCGGAGCCGCCAGTCCGAGGGATCCACCGGCAGCGCCAGGGCAATCGCCGCCATGGGCTGCGCGACAGGTTCGGGCAGGGCCAAGGTCTCGAGCGCGATCGCCCCCGCGCGCGAGGCGAGGAGGCGCAGCTTGGCTGGCTGATCAAGCTCGAAACACAGCGCCTGGATCTGGTTGCGCGCGGCGTGACGATCAAAGGAAAAGCCTAGCTCCGCCGCGCTCCTTTTCATCCGGGCGAGGTGTTTTTCGAGCAATTCGACGCCGCTGTCGGGTGCGAAGCGCATCGTCTCGATGAGGTCGCAGGCCGGCGCGGCAAGGTCGGGCGACGCACGGCGCACGAAGCCCGCCTTGACCTCGCATTCGCGCCGTTCGGCAAGGCCTTCGCTGTCTGCGACGATGGCCGAGCCCACGCCCAGCACCGCGTCGCCCTGCCCGTTTTCGACCGGGGTCAGGCGCAGCGTGCGGATCGCAACGTTGAACGCCGCCGAACCGTCCGCATCGATCCGTCCGACCGCGCCGCAATAGGGCCCGCGCGCATCGCGCTCTATCTCGCCAAGGAGTTCCATCGCCCGGATCTTGGGCGCGCCGGTGATCGACCCGCACGGGAACAGCGCCCGCACGAGGTCCATCGCGCTCTGCCCTTCGGCAAGCTCGGCGCGCACGGTCGAGACCATCTGGTGCACCGTCGGATAGCTTTCGACTGCGAACGGCGCATCGACCCGCACGCTCCCCGGCACGGCGACGCGCGAGAGGTCGTTGCGCATCAGGTCGACGATCATCAGGTTTTCGGCCCGGTCCTTGACCGATTGCGCCAGTTCGCCGGCGAGCTCCGCGTCCTCGTCCGGATCGGCGGAGCGCGGGCGCGTGCCCTTCATCGGCTTGACCTTCGCCTCGTGTCCCGACAGCGCCACGAACAGTTCGGGCGAAAAGCTCAGCAGCCAGTGCGAACCGTCGAACACCAGCCCGCCATAGCCCGCCTCAGCCGCCGGGCGCAGCGCGGCATACAGCGCCGCCGGATCGCCGCGATAGGACCCGGCAAGCGGATAGGTCAGGTTCGCCTGGTAGATGTCGCCCGCCGCGATCCTTTCCTGCAGGGCGGCAAAGGCCTGGGCATGGCCGCCGGGCGAAAGCTGCGGTTCGAGCGGGCCGATCCGCGCCTCGCCCCCCGACCCGCCATCCGCGCCGCACCGCGCCTCCAGCCAGCCGGGCACATCCTTGGCCGCTATCTGCTGCGCAGCACCGAACAGGCCGAGCCAGACCAGCGGCCCCGCCGCCCCGGCGCGGGCCTGCGCAAGCGCGGCCAGCTTCGGCTCGAGCGCGAGGCCGGCTTCGTAGGCGATATATCCGGCGAGCGTCCCGCCCTCCTCGCGCCGCGCGCGGTCGGCGGCTTCGAGCGTTCCGGCGACATCTTCGGCGCGGAGCGCGCGGAACACCGCGCGCGGGCCTTCGTAGAGCAGCGCATCGGCGGGCGCGCGCGCACCAGCGCCCTGCAGCGGGCGCGCATCGTCGAGCAGGACATATGGCTGTGGAGGCGAAGGATCGGCCATTGCCCTTTATGCCTTAACCGATATGCGAGCCAAGTCGAGTGCTTGCGGCGGGAAGCTTGACCCTCGCGCGCCGGGCTTTCAAACCAGCATGGCAAAGCGAATGGCGGCAAGGGGGCATGGGCGCACGATGAGCGGAATTTTCCTGGGGCTGGGCGGCAATGGCGAGAGCCAGCATCTCGCATTGAGCCGGGCGAACCGGCACGGCCTGATCGCGGGCGCGACCGGGACGGGCAAGACGGTGACGCTGCAGGGCCTTGCCGAGAGCTTTTCGAGCGAGGGCGTTCCGGTCTTCGTCGCCGACGTGAAGGGCGACCTGTCGGGGATCGCCATGCCGGGATCGCCCACCTTCAAGCACGCCGACAAGCTCGAAGCGCGTGCGAAGGAACTGGGCATGGAGAACTATGCCTATTCCGACAATCCGGTGATCTTCTGGGACCTCTACGGCGAACAGGGCCACCCGATCCGCACAACCATCTCGGAAATGGGTCCGCTGCTGCTCGCGCGGCTGCTTGATCTCAACGAGACGCAGGAAGGCGTGCTCCAGATCGTCTTTCGCCATGCCGACGAGAACGGTCTGCTGCTGCTCGATTTCGGCGATCTCACCGCCATGCTGCAATGGGCGAACGAGAATGCGAGCGAGCTGTCGGGCAAATACGGCAATGTCTCGAAGGCGTCGGTCGGGGCGATCCAGCGGCAATTGCTTTCGTTCGAGGCGCAGGGCGCGGACCATTTCTTCGGCGAACCTGCCCTCGAGATCGACGATTTCCTGAAAGTGGACGAACAGGGCCGCGGCTTCGTCAACGTGCTCGCCGCCGATCGGCTGATGCGCAGCCCGAAACTCTACGCGACCTTCCTGCTGTGGCTGCTCGCCGAACTGTTCGAGAGCCTGCCCGAGGTCGGCGATCCCGAAAAACCCAAGCTCGTCTTCTTCTTCGACGAGGCGCACCTTCTCTTCGACGACGCTCCGGACGCGCTGCAGGACAAGATCGAACAGGTCGTGCGTCTCATCCGGTCGAAGGGCGTCGGCGTCTTCTTCGTGACGCAGAACCCGATCGACATTCCCGAGGAAGTCGCGGGGCAATTGGGCAACCGTGTCCAGCATGCCCTGCGCGCCTTCACCAAGCGCGACCAGCGCGCGATCCGCGCGGCGGCGGAGACGTTCCGCATCAACGAGGCGCTCGACACCGAACAGGTCATCACCGAACTCAAGGTGGGCGAGGCGCTCGTCTCGACGCTGGACGAGGACGGCGCACCCAGCGTGGTCCAGCGCACGCTGATCAAGCCGCCGCGCTCGCGGCTCGGCCCGGTCAATGCCAAGGAGCGCGCGATCATCCAGTCGGTGAGCCCGCTTGCCGGGAAATATGACGAGGCGGTGGACCGCGAAAGCGCGGAGGAAGTGCTGCTCGCCAAGGCCGAGGACGCCGCCGCCACCGCCGAGGAGGTCGAGCAGCAGGGCGAGGAGGAGGTGAGAAAGCGCGCGCGCAAATCGACCTCGATCTGGGAAAAGGCCCTGTCGCGCGGGACCAAGGTGGCGGCAGGCGGGCTTGCCGGGGTCGCCGCGGCCAAGGTGCTCGGCAGGAAAAGCCGCGCCAATCCGGTCGCCTCGGGCATCACCTCGGCGGCGGGATCAATCGCGACCGATCTCGCCGGGCCGGTCGCCGGACGCTTCGTGCGCAACCTCGTCGGCGGGCTGATGCGCTGAAATGGGTTTGCGGCTCGCTTCGCTGGGATTGCTGACCGCGCTCGGCCTCGCCCTTTCCGGAACGGTCAAAGCATCAGCCGGGGATGCGGCCCGCGAACCCGCCCGCGTCGTCGTCGCCTTCGACCGGGAGCGCATCGAACCGGTGATCGCCGAAGGCGTCGCCGAGCGTGCGAGCGGGCGAGAGGTCGCCGCCAACGACCCGGTGCGGATCGCGAGCATATCGAAACTGGTCATGGCGCTCGCCGCCCTGCGGCTGGCGGAAGAGGGCGTGGTGGATCTCGATGCGGACGTGTCGGACTATCTTGGCTGGAAACTGCGCGCGCCGGGTTTTCCCGACGCGCCGGTCACGCTGACGCAGATCCTCTCGCACCGCGCGGGCCTGCGCGATGCGGGGGGCTACATCATTCCCCTCGGCGAAAGCCTGCGCGAAAAGCTTGCCGATCCGGCCAGCTGGCATGCCGACGCCCCGCCGGGCGAGGCACCGTTCGCATACGCCAATCTCGGATCGCCTCTTGTCGCCAGCGTGCTCGAAGCGGCGAGCGGCGAGCGTTACGACGCGCTGCTAGAGAGGCTGGTCTTCGCCCGGCTCGGGATCGAGGCCTGCGTCAACTGGACCCGCTGTTCGCCCGAGCGGATCGCCCGCGCGGTGGCGCTCTATCGCGACACGGGCGAACCGGCGCGCGATTTTCCCGGCGACCTGCCGCCCGATTGCGCGATCCCCGTCGCCGAGGGCGCGGCGTGCGATCTTTCGGATTACGTGCCCGGCACCAATGCCTCGGTCTTCAGCCCCCAGGGCGGGGTGCGGATCGGCATGGTCGACCTCGCGCGGATCGGGCAGGCACTGGTCGGTGGCGGCAAGGGGCTGGTGAGCGCGCAAAGCCTCGCCGCGATGCTGGGTTCGGCCCGGCCCGGGGTCGAAGGTCAGGCCTTTTTCTGCGGCTACGGGCTCGGCGTACAGGCGATCGAGACGCCGGGCCGGACCTGCCTCGACGATCTTTTCGGTGACGGCGCGGTGCGTTTCGGTCATCCTGGCGAAGCCTACGGCCTGCGCGCCGGGCTGTGGTTCGATCCCGAAAGCGGACGCGGCCTCGCCTATTTTCTCACCGCAATCCCGCCGCGCACGGGGGCCGAGGGAACGAGCGGCTTCGATCGGCGCGAGATCGCGCTGGTCCAGCGCGCGATGCGCCTGCTCGAGGAACGCGGCCGTCGGCCCCGCTAGACCCCGAACAGCTTGAGGAACGCATCGATCGCACCCTCGAAACCGCGCCTCAGTCCGGAGCGCCCGGCGAGCGGCGCTTCCTCGACCAGCAGCACGCCACCTCCTGTTTCTTCATCCTGTTCGACCCGGTCCTTGAGCAGCGGCTCGCGCCCGAAGAAATAGGGCCAGAAGGTCTCGGTCCGGATGACCGAATAGGCGCAGTCGGTCGAAAAGCCGATCAGCTGACCCTGCCCGACGATCCGCCCGCGCGCTGCCTGTTCGATCCGCACGCCGCGCCCGCCTTTCAGCACCAGGAGCGCAGGGCCGTGGAAGACGAAATAGCGCAGCTGGAAGGTCAGCCATGCCGGGAGCGAGAACAGCCGCCAATGGGTCGTGATCCGCACCGGTTCCCCCGCTTTGCGCACCAGACCGGCCAGCGCGCTCGGCCTCACCACCGCAGCGCCGTCCGGCGGGATATCGAGCAAAGCGAGTTCGGCGAGCGGGTCCCGCACCGCCGATACCAGCACTTCCTCGCCCGCGCCGCTGGCGGCTGTCAGGAAGCGCATCCCGCTGGCAAGGCTCGCGACCGGATGGCTCCAGTCGAGCAGCCAGCGCGTGCGCTTCGCACCCTTGAGCGAGGAGGACTGGAGGTAGTCCTGCCGCACCAGCGCCTCCTCGTTATCGCCCAGCGTGATCGCGATCGAGACGCGGCTCTGCGCGGCGGGCGGAAATCGGGGGGCGGGCCCATTCGCATGAAAGCGCATCGGCGGCCATTTCTCGGCGAGCGGGGCGAGGCCGTGATAGAGCACCACCCTCAGGGCGGGCGGGACCAGCAGGATCGCAAGGAGCGCGTAAAGCGCCTTCTGGAGGATGTCGCGCAGCAGGGTGCGCGGAATGTCGCCCGCGAAATCGGGCAGGTCCGCCGGTGCGAGGGCGGCCAGTGCCGAGCGCGCCTGCCGCGCCTGCGCGATCGCCTCCAGCGCGCGGGCACGTCGCGCGGCGAGGCTTTCGGCGCGCTCGCAGCTTTCCCGCGCCGCCTGCTCCAGCTCGCTGCGTTCCGAGCGCAGCAATTCGCGCGCTTGCTGTTCGATGTCCCAGCGCGTCTCGAATTCGGCCAGCGCCGCCCTGTCGCGCGCGCAGCGACGGCGCACGGCCGCGATCGCGGCCTCGGTCGGCATGCGGGGATTGGCCTTGAGAAATTCGCGCGCCCGGCCGAGCTCGCGGCGCGGTTCGCGCGCGGCTTCAAGCAGTTCGAGTTCGCTCGTGACAAGGGCGAGCTCGATCTCGGCCCGCTTGCGCGCAAGCACGCGCGAGGGGCGATAGGCGGACAGGAAGCCGCCTTCGAGCCCGTCGATCTCGCCTCTCAGGCTGTCCCGCTGAAGGGCCAGCGCGCCGATGCGCTCCTCCATCGCCGCAAGCGGGAGCGCCGCGACCTCTTCCGCCCGGCCTTCGAGCCGTTCCTGCGCGGCGGCGCGCTCTGTGGCGATTTCGGCCCGCACTTCCTCTAGGCTCGCCGTCTCGCGCGCAAGGTCGCCGGCAAGGTCCGCCGGGACGAGCAGGGCAAGCCCGATCGCGAGCGCCAGCAGGACATAGAGCAGGGCGGTGCGCGCCAGCCAGGATAGGACCGCCTTCATAGGCGCAGACTTAGCAAGCGCCCCGCGCCCGGCAAGCGCGTTCAGCCGAGCGAGAAGCGCAATTCCGCCCTTAACCCGCCCCCTGCCCGGTTCGCGAGACGGAGACTGCCGCCCTCGGCCTCGACGATGGCGCGGGCAAGAGTGAGGCCGAGCCCGGTCCCGCCGGTCGCCCGGTTGCGAGAGGCCTCGCCGCGCGCGAAAGGCTGCATCATCGCCTCGATGAGGGGTTCGGGAATTCCGGGGCCGTCGTCTTCCACCGCGATCACTGCCGCTTCGTTTTCCCTGCGCAGCGTGATCCGCGCCCCGCCGCCATAACGCACGGCATTGGCGACGAGATTGCGCAGCGCGCGCTTGGCCAAGGTCTCGCGCAGGCGGGCGACGATGCGCGGCGAGCTGTCCTCATGCGCGAGGTCGACCGGCGCGCCGAGATCCTCGAATTCCTCGATGACCGCCCCCGCCAACGCGGCGAGATCGACCGCATCGGCTGCCCCGCCCGAATGGCCGATCCGGGCGAGAACGAGAATGTCGTCGAGCGTTCTGGTGATGTCCTCGATGCTTGCCGCCATGCGCTCGCGCTGGGACGCGTCGGGCACGCTCTCGATCCGGACGCGCAGGGCGGCAAGCGGGGTCTTGAGATCGTGCCCGATCGCGCCGAGCATCACGTCCTTTTCATCGAGCAGCGCGGCGATCCGTGCTTCCATCGCATTGTAGGCGGCGATCAGGCGGCGGGTGTCGGCGGGCCCGCTTTCCGCGAGAACCGCGATCTTTCCCGGCGCGCGCGAGAAATCGGCGAGGCGCGCGGTCAGCGCCGCGAGCGGGCGGGTGATGCGTCTCAGCACGAAATAGAGCAGCGCGACGAGCACGGCGAATATGAGCGCGGTCTGGAAAAGGATCGTCGCGGGCCCCCCTCTCGGACGTTCCGGCACGGGGAGGCGCACGGTGAGCCATTCGCCGGATGCGGGCCGCTCGATCGAGGCGAGGACGATCGTGCGGTCCTCCCATCCCGGAGCCCCGAGGCGCGGGCGACGTTCCACCAGCGCGCGCAGGAACGGGTCCTCCCCGGCCCGGCGCTCGGCCACGAGGAGGCTGGCTGCGGCGATGTCCTGCGCGGCGAGGACCTCGGCCAGCCGTTCCTCGTAGGCCGCGCTGCGCGCCCCGGCGGCGAAAGGCGGCGGGGCGGGGCCGCGTTCGGCGGGGATCCGGCCCCTTCCGGAAAAGGGCGGCCGGTTCGGCATGTCGCGGCCGCGCACGACCCCGATTTCGCCCCGGTGCCGTTCGCGCGCGGGGCGGCGTTCGGCGCGTTCCGCAAGCTCCTCGTCCGATCGGCCCGCCTCGGCGATCAGGCGGTAGGCGAGCGAGCTGACGATCGCCGCCTCGCGCCGGTCCTCCATGGCGCGGTAGAGCAGCACCGCCGAAATCGCCTGCGCAACCAGCAGGCCCAGGGCGAGCACTGCCATCACCTGACCAAGGAGGCTGTGCGGGAGAAACCGCCTCACCGGGCGGCGTCCGGGGGCACGCGGCGGACTTCTGCGGCGAGGCGATAGCCGCCGCCGCGCACGGTCTGGATCAGCGCCGGGTTGCGGCTGTCGACCTCGACCTTGCGGCGCAGGCGGCTGACCTGGTTGTCGACGGCGCGGTCGAACAGGTGCGCGGTGCGACCCTGCACCATGTCGAGCAGCCGGTCGCGGTCGAGCACGGCACGCGGGTGGTCGAGCAGGGCGCGCAGCAGCCGGAACTCGGCGGTGGAAAGGGGTACGCTCACGCCGCCCGGATCGGTCAGCTTGCGCTTGAGCGGATCGAGCCGCCAGCCTTCGAACAGGTAGTGCCAGTCCTCCGCCCCGTCCTGCTCAGAGGGACCGCGCGCCACGCGGCGCAGCACGGTGCGGATGCGGGCGACGAGCTCGCGCGGCTCGAACGGCTTCACCACGTAATCGTCCGCGCCCAGTTCTAGCCCGACGATACGGTCGGTCGCCTCGGTTCGGGCGGTGAGGAAGATCACCGGCAGGCGGCGCGTCTCGACGAGGTGGCGGCAGAGCGAGAGGCCGTCCTCGCCCGGCATCATGATGTCGAGCAGGACGAGGTCGGGCTGCTGTTCGGCGATCCGGCTGCGCGCGGCGGCGGCGCTTTCGGCCTCGCTCACCGCGAAACCCTGACGGCCGAGATATTCGGCGAGCGGTTCGCGCAGGGACGGCTCGTCATCGACGAGCAGGATGCGGGGGCTGTCGGGGGCGGCTGTCATCGGCTGCGTTCATGCGAGGAGGCGGCCCGGCGCGCAAGTGGGCGCGCCGGGCCGCTCCGTCTCACTCCGAGGGCCGGGCCTTACTGCGCTGGGCGCGGCGTTCCTGCATTTCCGCCTTCATCGCGGCGCGCGCTGCGCTTCGTTCCTCCGCGCTGATCGTGCCCGAACCGTCGGTGTCATGGGCTGCGAAGCGCGCTTCGACCATGGCATCGAATTCCGCCCGGCTGACCGCGCCGTCACCGTCGGCATCGGCGCGGGCGAGCATCGCCATGCCCCTACCGCCGCCAGCGCCGCCGCGGCCCTGGCGGGCTCCGCGGTCCTTGCCGCGTGCCTCGCGCATGGCGGCGAGTTCCTGTTCGGAAAGGCCGCCGCTTGCGTCGGTGTCGAAGGTTTCGAACATGCGTGCCTGCCGCTCGGCGCGGCGCTCGGCTCGGCGTGCCTGGCGGCCCTCGCGCATGGCGACCATTTCGGCCTCGCTGACTTCGCCGTCGCCGTCCGCATCGGCTTGCGCGAAACGGTCCGCCTGCCGCGCGGCGCGGTCGCTCGCATCGATCACGCCGTCATTATTGGCGTCCATCCGGGCAAAGCGCATGTCCGCACGCGCCTTAGCCTCGGCCAGTGTGACTTCGCCGTCGCCGTCGCTGTCGGCGCCGCCGCGCTGCGGTCCGTCCTGCGCGGCATAGGCAATGCCGCCTGCGCCCAGGGCAAGAGCGGCGGTCGAAAGGGCAAGGGTAAGCGTCTTCATGGTCGTTCTCCGTAAGGGGCTTCGATGAGACCCCTTCTAGAGACCGAATGTCGCAAGACTTTGCCGGGAGCGGGCGAAAGTGTCGCGGCTTGTATCGCGCGCGGCCCGGCGTTCATGCGCGTGCAAGCCTGCGCCCGGTTTCAGCCCGGGTCGGTCATGCAGAAGACGTTGAGCTTGTTGCCGTCGGGGTCGCGGAAATAGCCCGCATAGAAGCCGTCATCGCCGCGCGGTCCGGGCGCGCCTTCGTCGCTGCCGCCATGCGAAAGCGCGGTGTCGTAGACCGCGTGCACCTTTTCCGGGCTGTCCACCATCAGCGCGACCATCGTGCCGTTGCCTACAGTGGCAGCGTTGCCGTCGAACGGTCTGGTCGCGGCGATGCCGGGCATGGGCGAATCCATGTCGCCCCAGGCAATGAACTGGTCGAATTCCATCATTCGCCCGACGCCCCAGTGCTTGGCCAGCGCGTCGTAGAACTGCGCCGCGCGCGGCAGGTCGTTGGTGCCTAGTGTCACGTAGCCGATCATTGTCATGTCCTCCCGTGAAACGCCGCAGAGCCGGGCGCCCCGCGACTCGTGTTTCACGTGGAACATTACAGGAACATGGGCGGCGCCGCAATCATCCGCGAAGCGGCTGCGTCTCGCGTTCGAGCCATGCGAGATCCTCGCCCGAAAGGCGCGGGGCGACGATTTCGCGCACCTTGGCGTGATAGGCGTCGAGCCAGTCGATCTCGGTGTCCGTGAGAAGCGCAGGCTCGATCAGGCGGCGATCGATGGGGACGAAGGTCAGCGTCTCGAAACCGAGCCATTCGCCTTCCGCGCCCTCGATGTGCTTGGGCACGGTAAGGACGAGGTTCTCGATCCGGATACCGAAGGCGTCGGGTTTGTAATAGCCAGGTTCGTTCGAGAGGATCATGCCTGCGAACAGTTCCTGCCCGGTTCCGGCCTGTCCGCCTGCATGCTTCGCGATGCGCTGCGGGCCTTCGTGAACGCCCAGGAAGCTGCCGACGCCGTGGCCGGTGCCGTGGGCGTAATCGACGCCCGCTTCCCACAGATATTGCCGCGCGAAACTGTCGAGCTGGCCGCCATTGGTTCCCTGCGGGAAGATCGCGCGGTCGATCTGGATGTGGCCTTTGAGCACGCGGGTGAAGCGGTCCTTTATCTCAGCCGTCGGTTCGCCCGGTCCGACCCAGACCGTGCGGGTGATGTCGGTCGTGCCCGCCGGATACTGCCCGCCCGAATCGCACAGGAAGATGGAGCCGGGCGGGATCGTGATGTTGCTGTCCTCGTCCACCCGGTAATGCGGCAGCGCGGCATGGCCCGATGCGGCGGAGATCGTGTCGAATGAGGTATCGCGCAGATCGCCGTGCTCGCGGCGAAAGGCCTCGAGCTTTGCAGCGGCGGACAATTCGTCCACTTCGCCCCTGGGCGCGTTTACCTCGATCCAGTGCAGGAAGCGCGAGACCGCCGCGCCGTCGGCGGCCTGCGCGTCGCGGTGGCCCTGCTGTTCGGCCTCGTTCTTGATCGCTTTCGCAAGGATCGTCGGGTCCTGCCGAAAGGCGGCGCTCGCCCCGCCGGCGCGCAGCGCCTGCGCGATGCCGGCGACGCCGAAATCGGGATCGACGCTGACGCGCTTGCCTTTCATCGTGCCGAGCGCGCCTTCGAATTCGTCGCGGTCCCTGACCGTCACCGCATTGCCGAGATGCTGGGCCAGCTCGGGCGTGACCTTGCCCGGCGCGATGAACAGCTCGGCATGGCCATCGGCATGGGCGATAACATAGGCGTGGGAGACGGGCGTGTGCGACACGTCGGAGCCCCGGATATTGAGCAGCCATGCGACCGAATCGAGCGCCGGTACGACGACCGCGTCAAAGCCTTCCTTTGCCAGCCAGTCCGCGACTTCGCCGCGCTTGTCGGCCGACGAGCGTCCGGCGAGCGTGTTTTCGTGAACGATCGCCTGCGCGGGCGAAGGCTCGGGCTGGTCGGCCCAGACCGCGTCGATCGGATTGCCTTCGGCGGGGACCAGTTCGACCCCGCTCCCCTCTAGCCCGCGCTCCAGCCTGTCCACCCAGCCGGGCGTATGGAGCCACGGATCGTAGGCCACGCGCTCGCCATTCTGGGCCGCGCCCTTCAGCCAGTCGGCAAGGCTGTCCCTGGGGATGTTGCGGTATTCGAACAGGGCATTGTCGACCTGCCCCTTCACCTGCACGGTGTAGCGCCCGTCGACGAAGATCGCCGCGCCGGTCAGCGTCACCGCGGCGAATCCAGCCGAGCCGCCGAAGCCGGTGAGCCAATGGAGCCGCTGGGCATAGTCGCCGACATATTCGCTCATGTGTTCGTCGGAAATGGGCACTATGAAACCCGCGAGATCGCGGCGCTTCAATTCCTCGCGCAGCGCCTTGAGGCGGGCTTCGTGGGTTTGCATCAGCATGGCGAATTCCTGTCCTGTCGGTGCGCGCTCGGTCTTGCCGCGCGCATGTGTTCGTCTAGATATCAACATAGACCGCGTGACCGCGGCTTTCCACCCGTCCTCCCGTCCCGGGGCGGGATTCAAGCACAGGATGGCCTGCCATGACGATTTCCCGCCTCGCCCTGATCGCCGCTGCCGCCGCGACTCTCGTCGCTCCGACCGCCCCGACACTGGCCCGCGAGGCCACCTCCGAAACCAAGGATGAGACACAAGTGACAGCAGACAAGCCCGCGCCCACTTCCCCGCCGATCGCCGAGAAGCGCGAGCACAGCTACACCCGCCACGGGATCACGATTTCCGATCCCTATGACTGGCTCTATGACAAGTCCTATCCCGAGGTCGACGACAAGGACGTGCTCGCCTATCTCGAGGCCGAGAACGCCTGGTTCGAGGCCAACATGGCCTCGCAGGGGGATTTCACCGAGG
The DNA here is from genome assembly GCF_001719165.1 of Erythrobacter litoralis. Classification (NCBI taxonomy): domain Bacteria; kingdom Pseudomonadati; phylum Pseudomonadota; class Alphaproteobacteria; order Sphingomonadales; family Erythrobacteraceae; genus Erythrobacter; species Erythrobacter litoralis. Next base: position 3,057,987 of record NZ_CP017057.1, on the reverse strand, counting down.
CGCTGTTCAAGGAGATGCGCGCGCGGATCAAGGAGGACGACAGCACCGTCCCGCAACGTCGGGGCGACTACCTCTACTGGTCCGAATTCGAGGAAGGCGCGCAATATCGCAAGCACTACAGGAAGCCCGTCGGCGCGCCCGAGGATGCGGCGGGCACGCTGATCCTCGACGAGAACGAGCTTGCCGAAGGGCTCGAATATTTCCGCCTCGGCGTGTTCTCGATCAGCAGGAACGGGCGCTTCCTCGCCTATGCCACCGACACCGACGGGTCGGAGCGCTATGTCGGGCGGATCAAGGATCTCGAGACGGGCGAATTGCTGCCCGACGAAATCCCCAACCTTCGCAGCGATCTCACCTGGGTCATGAACGACAGCGCGCTGGTCTACGGCCCGTCGACCGAGGAATGGCGCACATTGGAGGCGAAGCTGCACGTGATCGGCACGCCGATCAACGAGGATGTGACCCTCTACGAGGAGAAGGACGAAAGCTTCGGCGTCAATGCCGGTCTTTCGGCGCAGGAGGACTGGCTCATCATCGCCACCGGCGACAACGAGACGAGCGAGGTTCGGCTCGTCCCCGCCGACGATCCTACCGCCGAGCCGATCCTCGTTCGCCCGCGCGAAAAGGGCGTCGAATACGACGTGGATGTGCACGACGGGGACTTGTTCGTCCTCACCAATGACGAGCACATCAATTTCCGCCTCGCCAGGGCCAGTCTCGATGCGCCCGGCGAATGGGAGACGGTGATCGCGGGCTCGGACGAGTTTTACCTGACCGGTTTCGAGCTGTTCAAGGGCTTCTTCGTCACCGAAGGCCGGCTCGACGGGCTCGACCAGATCCAGCTTCGCCAATATGGCTCGCCAACCGAGGCGAAGCCGATCGCCTTTGCCGAAGCGAGCTATGTCGCCGGGCTTTCGAACAATCCCGAATACGACCAGTCGAAGCTGCGCCTGTCCTACGAAAGCATGGTCACGCCTTCGACGGTCTTCGACTACGACGTCGCGAGCGGCAGCCTCGAACAGCTCAAGCAGCAGGAAATCCCGTCGGGCTACGACGCCTCGCAATATGTGACCGAGCGCCTTTCCATCGAAGCGCGCGACGGGACGATGGTTCCGGTCAGTGTCGTGATGCGCAAGGACCGCGCGGCAATCCTGAAGGAGCAGGGCATCGAGGGCGCAGGGCCGCTCCACCTCTATGCCTACGGCGCCTATGGCTATGCCGTGCAGCCCGGCTTTTCGACTTCGCGCCTCAGCCTCGTCGATCGCGGTTTCGCATATGCGATCGCGCATATTCGCGGCGGCGACGATCTCGGGCGGCGCTGGTATCTTCAGGGCAAGCTCAATGAGCGGACCAACACGTTCAACGATTTCGTCGATGCCGGACGCGGGTTGATCGCAAGGGGCTATACCGCCGAAGGCATGGTCACGGCGAGCGGCGGTTCGGCAGGCGGCGAGCTGATGGGCGCTGTGGTCAACCAGGATCCCAAGCAATACGGCGCGGTGGTCGCGCACGTGCCCTTCGTCGACGTGCTGAACACCATGCTCAACAAGGACCTGCCGCTCACCCCGGGCGAATGGCCCGAATGGGGCAATCCGATCGAATCGAAGCAGGCCTTCGCCTATATCCTGTCCTATTCGCCCTACGATCAGGTGAGCGCGCAGGATTACCCGCCGATGCTGGTGACAGCGGGGCTTAACGATCCGCGCGTGACCTATTGGGAACCGGCCAAATGGGTCGCCAAGCTGCGCGACACCAAGACCGACGACAACATCCTGCTGCTGAAAACCAACATGGGCGCAGGCCATGGCGGCAAGTCGGGGCGCTGGAACTCGCTCTACGAAACGGCGGAGGAATTCGCCTTCATCCTGTGGCAGATGGGAATGGCTCCGGAAACGGGCGAGAAGCAGGGCGGGTGAGCGACACGCCGGTCTTCAAGCGCACCTTCGTGGCCGAGCCGCAGCACATCGACGAGCTCGGCCACGTCAACAACACCGTCTGGGTGCAGTGGATCCAGGACCTCGCCACCGCGCATTGGGAAGCGGCGGCTGAGCCCGAGCACGTCGCCGCCTTCTTCTGGGTCGTGATCCGGCACGAGATCGATTATCGCGGCAATATCGCGCAAGGTGAGGCCGCGCATGGCGAAACGTGGATCGAAGGCGATCCTAAAGGCGCCAAATCACTCCGCCGCGTCGAATTCACCGACGATGCGGGCAAGCCGCTGGTGGGCGCGGCGACGACCTGGGCGATGCTCGACCGGGAGAGCGGCAGGCTCGCCCGTGTCCGGTCCGAAGTGATCGCCCCCTTCCGTCAAAGAGGCGATTAGGCCGCCGCGCGCGAGCCCTTGCTGCGGTCTTTCGAACGCGCTTTCGCCTGCGCCCTGCTTGGCGGGGCGGTGTCGAACATGGTGAGCTTCTCATAGCTCATCCGGTTGCGGCCCGAAGCCTTGGCCTCGTACATCAGCGTGTCGGCACGCGAATAGAAATCCTCGAATGTCAGGGCGTGGGCCGAGGCCCGCGGCAATTCGATCACGCCCATGCTCGCGGTGACGGGCGCGCCGAGCCCGGGCACCTGCGAGGCGATCCGCAGCGGGATTGCGCGGCGCAGGTTCTCCGCCCGTTCGAGCGTCCGCTCCCCGCGCAGCAGCACCACGAATTCCTCCCCGCCCAGCCGCGCCGCGACCGAATCCCGGTCGCCTGACGCGCTCAGCGCCGCCGCGCAGGCGATCAGCGCCCCGTCGCCGACCTGGTGGCCGTAGCGATCGTTGATGTGCTTGAAGCGGTCGAGATCGACCAGCGCGAAGGTGTCGAAGCCCTGCCTCAGCAGATCGTCGAACCGCGCTTCGAGCGCGCCCCGGTTCATGAGGCCCGTGAGCGCATCGCGCGAGGACAGGTGTTCGAGCATCCGCGCCTCGGTCAGCGCGGCATCGCGTTCGCGCCGGATCGCAAGGAAGCGGTCGGCGATCGCAAGGCTCATCACGATCACCTCGATCGCGGTGGCGACATAGAGCATCTGGTCGAGGCTGGAGGGGCCGACATACAGGCCCAGCCCGCGCAGCGCCCGCTCGATCGAGGCGATGATCGCCGGCGCCCAGGCGAGCGCCAGATAGCGCGCCGAACGGCTCCCGCGCATCATGGCGCGCACGATGGCGAAGGTGGTAAAGAATGCCGCCGGCATCATGGCGAGGAAATAGCCGCGATCGTCGAACGGCTGCGACCAGTGGAATTGCAGCGCGAAGAAGCCCGGCCCGACGATCGTCCAAAGCCCGGCCGCCACTGTCAGGCGGCGCAGGCGCGGCGACAGCGCGTCGCGCTCCAGAAATTCGGCCAGGAACAGCGCCGACAGTCCGCAGCCCAGCGCCCATGACAGCGGCGCGATCACCGCGCTGAACGCGACCGGCAGGCTCCAGAACACGCTGACTAGCCCGCCCGCGAACAGGACATAGAGCATCATCGACATCACCATCCCCGCGTGCAGCGCGACAAAGCGTTCGCGCAGCACCACGTAGAAGCTGACATCGAAGAACAGCGGCAGGATTAGCATGCCGATCACCATGGCGAGCAGCATCATCTCGTGCCCGGACCAGCCGGCATCCTCCACGTCGTAGATCAGCCGTGCCTCGCTCAGAAGCGGGACCGAATGCGGCCGTTCGACGCGCACGATCAGCGCGCGGGTCTCTTTGCGGATCTCGGGCAGGGGCAGGGTGAAGACCGGTCCCGCGGCTAGCGGCCGGGCTTCTTCCTCGGCGAAGGAACGCACCCGCAATGTCCCGTCGGCGTCGAGCGCGGCGAAGGTGATCGACCGGTGCCGGGCGCTGCGAGTGAAGAAATGGCGCGGACGTTCCTCCGCGTCCCACGCCTGCGCATCGAAACGCAGCCATGCGACCGGGCTGTCGGCGCGCGGCGCGCCGGCATTGCAGGTCCATGCCTCGCGTGCGGTCATGGCGCGCAGGCTGGTGTCGGTGCCGGACACCGCATGGCAGGCAGGAACGAAGGCGGGGTGGTCGGAAAGCGCCGGGGCGACGGCGAAATCGGTCCCCTTCGCGTCACCGGCGGCCGCATCGGCGTGGGCCGCCGACAGGGGCACGGCGAAACATGTCGCCAGGAGTGCCAAGAGCACTGCGAGTGTCCGGTGAAAGAATGCGCGTCCCATGGCCCGCGGATACCGCCGATGCCTTACGATGACCTTAAACCGAAGGCGCGCGTATCGCAGGTGCGTCTTCCTCGTTTCATCAGCGAGGACAGATGGTTACCATGGACGGGCGATCCCCCGCGAACAGGCCGCGAAGGGCAGGCGAAAAAGCGGGTGGAAGGACCGCCTGCAAGCGGTTATGGCGCCCGCCGCACAGCCTGGCGCTTGCGCCCGTCATGGCCCTGTCACACGCCGCACCTAGCGCCATTGCCCAACCAAACCAGAACGAAAATCCGGACATCATGACCCTCCAGAACACCTCGCTGCGCAAGGCCGCCCGCGCGCTTCTAGCCCCCGCCCTGCTCGGCGGATTGATGGTCCTCGGCGGATGCGACGGCGGCTCTGGCTCGGGCTCCAGGGATTCGATCCGCGCGGTCGGCTCTTCGACCGTCTATCCCTTTGCCAAGCAGATCGCCGAGAGCTTTTCGCGCTCCTATCCCGATTTCAAGTCGCCGCTGATCGAATCGACCGGCACGGGCGGCGGCATCCAGCTGTTCTGTTCGGGCGTCGGCGCCGACACGCCCGACATGGCGAACGCATCGCGCCGGATGAAGCCGGCCGAATTCGAGAAATGCCAGGCCAATGGCGTCAGGGACATCATCGAACTGCAGGTCGGCCTCGACGGGATCGCCTTTGCATCGAAGAAGGGCGGGATCGATCTGAACCTCTCGCCCCGGATCGTCTACGAAGCGCTTGCCGCGAACCCCTATGGCCGCGAACAGACGGCCGAGACCTGGGCCGATGTCGATCCCTCGCTGCCCGACGTCCCGATCCTCGTCTACGGCCCGCCGAGCACGAGCGGAACGCGCGATGCATTGAAGGAACTCGTGCTCGAAGCCGGGTGCGACACCAATCCCGAGATGGAAGCGCTCAAGCAAAGCGATCCCGACCGGCACCAGCAGATCTGCACCGAGGTCCGCTCGGACGGTGCCTATTCGGACCAGGGCGAGCAGGACAACCTGATCGTCCAGAAGATCGAGGCCAATCCGCGCTCGGTCGGGGTGTTCGGCTTCTCCTATCTCGACGAGAACAAGGACAAGGTTCAGGGCCTGCCAATGAACGGGGTCGATCCGACCTACGAAAACATCGCGAGCTTCGACTATCCCGGCGCCCGGCCGCTCTACGTCTATGTCAAGAAGGCGCACACGCGCGCGATCCGGGGCCTCCAGGAATATCTCCGTGAGTGGGTCAAGAACTGGGACAGCGACGGCCCGCTCGCGCGGATCGGCCTCGTCGCCTCGCCGCCGGATGTCCGCGCGGCCAATGCGCGAAAGGTCGATGAACTCATCACGATGACCCGCGAGGACCTCACCGGCGAGAGCGCGCCCGCCGAGCCTGACTCTGCCGAAAGCGCCCCTGCCGGAACCGCCCCTGCCGGAACCGCCCCTGCCGCGACCGAATGACCCGCCCTCCCGCCGGCGCGCTGGCAGCCCGGTTCCAACCCGACACACGTATACGGAGACTTCCATGACCGCCCCGCTTTTCCGCACGAAGGCTCTTTTCGCCGGGACCGCGCTCGCCCTGCTCGCCGCCTGCGGGGGCGAGGAAGCCGATACCGGCCCCGACGCGATCAGCATCGTCGGCTCGTCCACCGTCTATCCCTTCGCGCAGAAGGTCGCCGGGGATTACGCCGCCGCCAATGAAGGCGCCGCCGCGCCGCTCATCGAATCCACCGGGACCGCCGAAGGGATCGAGGAATTCTGCGCCGGCACCGGTCCCGACACGCCCGACATCGTCAATGCCTCGCGCCGCATGCACCTCGACGAATTCAACCGCTGCCAGGCCAACGGGGTCGAGGAAATCGTCGAGATCAAGGTCGGGCGCGATGGCATCGCCTTCGTCTCGGCGGTCGATGACGGGGTCGAGCTCGAACTGACGCCCGAGATCGTCTACCGCGCGCTCGCCGCCAATCCCTATGGCGAGCAGCAATCGGCCGAGAACTGGTCCGACATCGATCCCTCGCTGCCCGATGCGCCGATCATCGTCTATGGCCCGCCCGCAAGCTCCGGCACGCGCGAGGCGATGCAGAAACTGGTGATGGAGCCCGCCTGCACCGCCAGTGCGGACATGGCCGCGCTCGAGGATGGCGACGAGGCCGCCTTCGTCCGCAATTGCGATGCGCTGCGCGGGGATTCGGCCTACAGCGAACAGGGCGAGAAGGACGACCTCATCGTCCGCAAGGTCGGCAACAATCCACGCGCGGTCGGCGTGTTCGGCTATTCCTATCTCGAGGAGAACCAGGACCTCGTGAAGGCGCTGCCGATGAACGGGGTGATGCCGACGGCAGAGACGATCGCCGACGGGTCCTATCCCGCCTCGCGCCCGCTCTACATCTACGTAAAGAAAGCGCATGTGGGCGTGACCCCGGGCCTTGAGCAATTCGTTGCGCAATGGGCGGAAAGCTGGGGCGAAGGCGGTCCGCTCGCCGCGATCAGCCTTGTCCCCGCGACCGAGGAAACCCGCGCCGAGAGCGCGGCGGCGGCCACGAATCTCACCGCGATGACTTCGGACGGTCTCGAATAGGCTTGGCCGGCGACCTTCCCGCGCCTAATCCCTACACATGGCGACGGGGAGGATCGAGCGCTGGCACGAAGCCGGTCTGATCGACGCGGAGACGCGCGACCGGCTCATCGCCTACGAGAAGGAGCACTCCCGCCCGATCGCCCTGTGGGCGGTGTTCGGCATCGGCGCGCTGGCAATCGGGCTCGGTCTGGTCTCGCTGGTGGCGGCGAACTGGGAAGAGGTGCCGGGCAATGTGCGCCTCGCGCTCCATCTCGCGCTGATCGCGGGGGCGCTCGCGGCGCTGTGGCTGCGCGAGGACCGGCTGGCCGCTGCCTCGCCCTGGGTGGTTGAGGCGCTGGTCTTCATCGCCGCCGTGCTTGGCCTGACCTTTTTCGGCCATCTCGGGCAGGTCTACCAGACGAGCGCGCCGCTGTGGGAGCCGCTCGCCATCTGGCTGCTGCTGTTCGCGCCGCTGATGCTTCTCACCGGGCGCGCATGGCCGGTCGCGGCACTGCTTGTGGGCGGTGCGATATATTGCGCATGGGAATACAATTTCGCCTTCGGCGAACTTGCCCGCCGCCGTGACGGCGAGGACGCGCCCTGGGCCTTTCTCGCCCTAGTCACCGCTCTGCCCGTCCTGTTCGCACCGCTCGGCGCTTTCCTGCGACCGCGCAGCACCCGCGAAGCGTTCTGGCGCCGGCTCGAACAGGCTGCGCTCGCCTATGCGGTGGCCGGAGCCTCGATCATGACGGCGCTGGCTAGTGTCGGCGCGTTCGAAAGCGGGGCCGGGCCGCTCAATCCGGCAAGCCAGCTGGTGCGGGCCGCAATCATCATCGTCGCCGGAGCGCTGGTCGCCTGGGGGCGGCGGGGCGTTTCGGGCCGGATGTCGGGCGCTATCCTTGCCCTTGCCGGGCTCATCGTCGCGGTGGTTTCCAGCGCGAACGGCATCGAGCTTCTCGCCGCGCTGCTGTTCATGGCGCTGTGGGCAGGGATCGCCGCGGCGGCCCTGATCGCTGGCTGGCGCGGCGTGTTCCAGCTTTGCGTCGGGGTGATTGCGCTGCGGCTCATCGTGCTCAGTTTCGAACTGGCGAGCGACCTGCTGCTTAGCGGGTTCGGCCTGATCGTCTCGGGCCTGCTGATCCTCGGCATAGCCTGGGGCGCATGGCGCGTAAGCCGCCGCTTCGCTCCCGATGAGGCGGGGAAGGCACCGTGAAGCTCGCCCGCCTTGCCGCTGCGCTCCTGCCGCTCGCCGGGCTCGCCGCGCTGTGGGCGTGGAGCGAGCACATTTCGCGGCAGGGGACCGATTGGGAGGTGCCGGTCGCGGGCTACGACCCGCGCGACTTGTTGCGCGGGCATTATGTCGAATTCACCTATGACTGGCCGATCCGCGATGACGAGCGGCAGGAAGAGGGGCCGCCCCGCATTCAGCCGCCGCCCGAAGCGCTGTGCCTGTCCGGCGATCCGCCCCTGATCACGCAGGCGGCGGCGTTCGACCCGCTCGACCGGGCCGTTTTCGAGGCCTGCGCGCACCCGATCCTCGCCGATCCGGGCGGCGTCTATGGCGCGGCCGGCCTTCGCACCGGGCGGTTCTATGTCGGGCAGGACCGCGCGCGGGCGATCGAGGAGCGGCTTGCGGCACGCGACTTGCGCGCAATCGTGACCATCCGCCAGCGCAAGGACGGAACCTTCACCCCGGTCGACATCCGCTTTCGCCCCCTGACGGAGGCGGAGCGCGAGGCGCGCGAAGGGGACAGCATCCGGCCCGCCGCACCGCCGATCATGACCCGGCCGGAACCCGATCGCAACGAATAGGGCGGGAGCCGCGCTACGCGGCCCCCGCCCCGGGTCGTCGATCGTGGCCTGACGTCAGTTGCCGAAGCGCGCCGTCAGCTGCACGCCGTAGAACTGCGGCTCAGCCGGGATGAAGGTCGGGATGCCGAAGGCCCCGCCGGTATTGCCCGCATCGAGCAGGTATTCCTCGTCGAAGGCGTTGCGGATGAAGCCCGCGATCTCGAACCGGTTGTCGGCGAAGGAGACGCCGGCGCGCGCGTTGACCAGTGTCACCGCCTCCTGACTGATCAGCGGGTTGTTCGGCACTTCGAAGAAGATCCGGCTGCGATGCGTCACGCTGGGCGTTGCGAAGAAGCGGATGCTGTCGGTGATCGGGTAATCGACGGTGAAGCCGCCCGAAGCCTGCCATTCCGGCTGGAGCCGGAAGCGCGCGCCAGAGAAGGCGGGCGAGAACGCGCCGTCTTCATCGATGCCGCCGTCGATATAGCCGAAATTGCCGAAAACCTGCAGCCAGTCCGCGACATCGACCGCGAGTTCGCCTTCGACGCCCAGATTCTTGGCGCTCCCGGCGCTCGCCGTGATGAATGCGCCGGTCGGGTTGCCCTGCGCATCGAGTTCCGCGACAGACACCTGGAAGTCGTCGTAGACCTGGTAATAGACGCCGAGCGAGGCCGAAACCGGGCCGGTGGCGAGCTTGACCCCGCCTTCGTAGTTCCACACGACTTCCTCGGGAATGATCGTCCCGCCCTCGGCATTGACCTGCACCACAGGCGAGCGGCGGCCCTTGGAGATGGTGGCGAAGACGTTCACGTCGTCGGTGATCCGGTAGAGCGCGTTGAAGCGCGGCAGCACGGCCTGGAACCGCTCCTCGGCGGTGATGGTCTGGCCGTTCGTGTCGACCTGCCCCGGGATGAGCGGCGCGCCGCTGATGACCGAATTCGGAATGTCGGCGCGGAAACCGGACCGGCGGTATTCCTGAAGCAGTCGGACGCCCGCAGTCAGTTCGAGCCGGTCGGTCGCGATCCAGGTCGCGTCGGCGAAGACCGAATAGGCCTCGTTGCGCCCCTGGTTCTCGAACACCGAGGAATAGGGGATCGCCTGCACGCCCGGCGGCAGCACGCCCAGCGCGGAGAGCGTGCCGGTGACCGCTGCGGCGGGTACGCTGCCATCGGGCGCGACGCACGGAATGCCCGGGATCAACGGTGCGCCGAAGAGCGAGGAAAGGCACTGGAGAAAGGTGCCTTCCTCGGTCGCGAAGGGCACGTTCTGGAGGCCGTCCTCGATGAACAGGTTCCAGCCCATGCTCGCCCGCAAGGCGTCGCCCGAATAGGTGAAACGGCCTTCGTGGCTGAACTGCCAGCCATCGGCGATTTCGGTGAATTCGAGGAAGGGCGCAGCAGAACCGTCGGCGTCGAACACTTCGCGGCTGTCGAATTCGCGATAGCCGTTGACCGTGGTGAAGGTCCAGTCGTCGGAGAAGGCGTATTCGGCGGTGAGGTTGAGGTCGTAGACTTCGCGGTTCAGGCCAAGCTGGTCGTCGCCCAGCACCGCCGCGCCCGCCGGGTTGCCCCCGAGATTGGCGTCCTCGAAGGCATTGGCCGGGCCGCCCGGAGCGCCCGCGAAGGCCGGGAAGGTGCCCGAGATGAAGGGCGTGCCGCCATTCCTCTGCTGGTCATAGGTGGCAATCAGGTCGACCGTAAGATCCGCGTTCGGCGTGTAGCGCAGCGAGCCGCGCACGCCGAGCTGGTCCTGCGCGTAGAGGTCCTCTTCCTGGTTCGGGCTGAGATTGGTCACATAGCCATCGCGGGTGCGCCATTCGAACGCGATGCGCGCGGCGAGCACGTCCGAGCCGGCATTGATGTGGCCGCCCAGCAGCGTCTGGTTGAAATTGCCGTAGCCGCCCCGGATCTCGCCCGAGAAACCCTCGCGCGGGCGGGCGGAGACGAGGCTGATCGCGCCCACGGCGCTGGCGGTGCCGAACAGGGTCGCCTGCGGGCCCTTGATCACCTCGACGCGCTCGAGGTCGTAGATCGCCTGGTAGGACCCGCGCGAACGCGAGATGTCGACGCCGTTGTAATAGAGCGTGACGCGCGGGCCTTGCTGCGCAGAGCCGCTGTCCGACGTGATCCCACGGATAACGATGCCCGGATTGTTGGCGCTCTGTTCCTGGATCAGCAGGCCCGGAATGTAGTTCGACAGCTCGTCGAGATCGGTGACGCCGAGTTCCTCGATCCGCTCGCCGCTGGTGGCCGAGATGGTGATCGGCACGTCGAGCGCGCGCTGTTCGATCTTCTGCGCGGTAACGATGATCTGGTTGCCCTGGTCATCGCCCTCCGGCGTCTCGTTGTCCTGCGCGAACGCTGCCTGCGGCATCGCGGCGAGCGTCGAGGCGAGGGCGATCAGCGAGACGGAGCGCGCCGGAGCGGCGCGCCTGGAAAGCATGGGAAGCATTGTCGGGTATCCCTGTTGTCGAAAGAGAGAGAGGAACTCCCCCGTGACACCCGATGGTGACGCTGCTGCGACTGCGAAGTGTCCGCTCGATTACAGGCGGCCTACAATTTCGTGACGTGGCATTTGTGCATCTTCCGGCAGGTTCGCAGACCCGCCTCCGCGCGTCAGATCGGATTGCCGTCCTGATCGCGGAAGATCTCTCGCCGCCCGACATGGTTGGCCGGGCCGACGAGGCCTTCGCTCTCCATCCGCTCGATCCACTTGGCCGCGGTGTTGTAGCCGACGCCCATCTGGCGCTGGAGCCACGAGCCGGAGGCCTTCTGGTTCTCGATCACGATCTGGCAGGCCTGGCGGTACTTGCGTTCCTCCGGGTTGTCCGAAGCGGTCAGCTCGTCCTCGAACATCAGGCCGCCGCCATCCTCGGGTTCCTCGGTCACGGCATCGACATATTGCGGGCTGCCCTGCGCGCGCCAGAAATCGGCCACGCGTTCGACTTCCTCGTCGGAAACGAACGGACCGTGGACGCGGACCATGGCACCGGTATTCGGCTTGTAGAGCATGTCGCCCTTGCCCAGCAGCTGTTCCGCCCCCTGTTCGCCGAGGATGGTGCGGCTGTCGATCCGGCTTGTCACCTTGAAGCTGATGCGGGTCGGCAGGTTGGCCTTGATGACGCCGGTGATGACGTCGACCGAAGGGCGCTGCGTCGCCATGATGAGGTGGATGCCCGCCGCGCGGCTTTTCTGGGAGAGGCGCTGGATCAGGACCTCGATCTCCTTGCCCACCGTCACCATCAGGTCGGCGAGTTCGTCGACGATCAGGACGATCTGCGGCAGCGGTTCGTAATCGAGCTGTTCTTCCTCGTAGATCTCGTCGCCGGTCTCGGGATCGAAGCCCGCCTGGACGCGGCGGCCCAGCGGCTTGCCCTTGGCGATCGCGGCGCGGACCTTGTCGTTGAAGCTGTTGATGTTCCTCGAATTGATCGAGCTCATCATGCGATAGCGCCGCTCCATCTCCTCGACCGCCCATTTGAGCGCGCGCACGGACTTGTGCGGCTCGGTCACGACCGGCGAAAGCAGGTGCGGGATGTCGTCATAGCTCTTCAGCTCGAGCACCTTGGGATCGATCAGGATCAGGCGACACTCGGCAGGCGTGAAGGTGTAGAGCAGTGAAAGCAGGATGCAGTTGAGCCCGACCGACTTGCCTGAGCCCGTGGTCCCCGCGACCAGAAGGTGGGGCATGGCGGCAAGGTCGGCGATGATCGGTTCGCCCGCAATGTCCTTGCCGAGGATGATCGGCAGGTTGCCCTTGGCTTCGGCAAAGGCGGCGCAGGCGGCGAGCTCCTTCAACGATACCATCTGCCGGTCGGCATTGGGTAGTTCGATCCCCATGACGGTGCGCCCCGGGATCGCCGAAACCCGCGCGGAGACCGCGCTCATGTTGCGGGCGATGTCCTCGGCCAGGCCGACCACGCGCGCCGCCTTGATGCCGGGGGCAGGTTCGAGTTCGTACATGGTGACGACCGGCCCGGTGCGGACCGCGGTTATCTCGCCCTTGACGTTGAAATCGTCGAGCACGTTCTCGAGCAGGCGAGCATTGCGTTCCAGCGCCAGCTTGTCGAGCTTGGGCGCGGCATTCTCCGGCGCATCCTCTAGCAGGTCGAGGCCTGGCAGTTCGAAGGCGGCGAACATGTCGCGCTGGCTGGTGCGCGACGCGGCGGCCGCAGCGCGCTTGGGCGGGGCGGAGGGATCGACGATCTCGGGCGCGCGGCGCGGTTCGGCCTCAGGCGCGGGGCGCGGTTCGGGCGCCGCCGCCTTGCGCCGGGCGCGCGGGGCCGGGGCGCCATCGCCCTCGTCATCGTCGAACGGCAGGTGCTGCTCGCCGCGCCGCATGAAGCGAGGCAGTAGCGCGCCGATGGCCGGGCCGAGCGAGGCGCCGCCGAGGAAATTCGGCAGGGAAAGCAGCATCCGCCAGTCAATCGCGAAGATCCGCGTCAGCAGCGCCGCCGCTCCGGCAATGCATGCGGTCGCAAGGCCAAGCGTCACCCAGCCTGCGGAGCTTCCTCCGAAGCGGGTCGCGACCGCCTCTATCGTCGCCGCGCCAAGCAGGCCCGCAACGCCTCCCGCCTGCGCGGGCAGCGTCCCCGTCGGGCGGTCGAAAAGCAGCGCGAGCACCGTGCCGAGCAGCATCATTGCCAGCAGCAGCAGGCCCGCAGGCAGCCACCAGCGAGTGCGCGCTTCGCCTTCATCGTCGACCTCGACATCGCGCCACAGCCTGCGGGCGGAGATGTAGAGCAGGGGCAGAAGCAGGATCGCAGGCAGGCCGAACAGGAACAGCACGCGGTCGGCGATCCATGCCCCGCCCGGCCCCATCCAGTTGGCGACGCTTTCGGGCGCGGCCGCGGTGGACGGGCTGGGATCGGTCTGGGTGTAGCTGGCCAATGCGAGCGTAAGGAAGACGAGCGCCGCGAACAGCACGCCGGCGCCGGTCATCTGGGCCGCACGGCGCAGGCTGCGGCGCAGGCCTTCGCGCCATTCGGCGTTGGATTTGCGGGTCGTCATCGCTCGGCTGGCCAAGGGCGGTCTCTCAAAGCTTGCATTGCCGTGGGAACGGACCATGAATCCTCGGCGAGTCCGGGTCAAGCCGCCTGCGACGGGGCGCGTGTTTCAACTCAGCCCGTCGATCGCCGCCCAGCGCGGCCAATCGAGCCGCCGCGCGCGCCCCGCTTCCATCCCGCCGAGCGCGATCACGGGCGCTCTCGAGCGCATGGCGAGCAGCCGGAAACGCACTGGACCAAGGGTCTGCGCGCCAAGATGAGTGGCTGTCGGGAAGACCGGCGAAAGCAGCACCGCGTCCGCGCCCAGCCGGGCCGCGAGCCCGATTTCAGCGAGGTCGTGCGCCGTGGCGAGGTGGAGGAGGCCCTCCCTGCGCGGCCACAGCGCGCGCGGCGCCCCGTAAATGCCGTCGGCGCCCCATTCGGTCGCGGTGAGCGCGCTGTCGGCGAGGATCAGGACATGGTCGTGCGCCCTTGCGATGCGTCGCAGCGTGAGAAAGCGCGCCAGCCGCTCCGGCCCATCGAGGTGGTAATGGCGATAGATGAACCCGCTCCCGCGCGGCAGGCGTTCAAGCGCCTCTTCCAGCCGCGCGTCGTTGCGGGCATCCGACAGCAGCCAGATCGCGGGAAGGGCATTTGCATCGCGCACGGCCACGCTATAGCGCCGACGCATGGAAAACGCAGCCACCCGCCCCGAAGAACTGCTGGCCGAAGTCGAAGCCAATATCGCGCGCATCTGCAAGCCCGCGCGGCGCGAGCCTTCGCAGGTGACCCTGATCGCGGTTTCGAAGACCCATCCGCCGGAGCGGATCGTGCCCCTGCTCGAAGCGGGCCAGCGCGTCTTCGGCGAAAACCGGGTGCAGGAGGCGCAGGGCAAGTGGCCCGAATTGCGCGAGCAATACCCGGACGTCGAACTTCACCTCATTGGCCAGCTGCAATCGAACAAGGCCGAGGACGCGGTGGCGCTGTTCGACTGCATCCACTCGCTCGACCGGCCGAGCCTGCTCAAGGCGCTGGCGAAGGCGATGGACAAGGCCGGACGGCGCGTGCCGTGTTTCGTGCAGGTCAATATCGGCGACGAGGAACAGAAGGGCGGATGCCCGATCGGCGACGTGCCCGCCTTCCTCGAAAAGGTCCGCGCGGCGGACGTGCCCGTGGCCGGCCTCATGTGCATCCCGCCCGCCGACACCGAGCCCGCACCGTTCTTCGCCCTGCTGGCGAAGCTTGCCAGCGACAACGGCCTTAAAGGCCTATCGATGGGGATGAGCGGCGATTACGAAACCGCGGTGCAGCTGGGCGCGACCCATGTGCGGGTCGGCAGCGCGCTGTTCGGAGCGCGTGCGAAGCCCTGACAAACGAAAAGGGGCGCCCCCTCGCGGGAGCGCCCCCTGTCATTATCGCTGGCGCGAAACCTAGAACTCGAACATCGCCTCCACGCCGATGTTCCGTCCACGCTGCAGCGGCGAAAGCGTGCCGCCGGTCGGGTTGTTGGCGAAGGGTTGACGCACGCCGGTGCTGAGCGGCCCGCCGAAGGGCAGCTGCGTATCGCCGCCGGCCTGCACCTGGTCGAACAGGTTGCGCCCGTAGACCGAGAGCGAGAAGCCTTCGATCGGGGTCACCCAGGTGATGTTCGCCTCGAGATTCGAGATGTCCTGGATGAAGCCGAGATTATCGTCGGTGAAGGCGAATTCGTCGCGGTACTGGTAGTTCACGCGGGTGACGATCTCGCTGTCGCCGAGGAACAGCTCATGGATGAGCCCCATGCCCCAGGTCACTGCCGGGATGCGCGGGATACGCAGGTCGAAATCGGCCTCGTCAATCACGCCATCGCCAGAGATGTCGAACAGAATCTCGTCATAATCGTCGTCGATGATGCCTACGTTGGCGTTGAAGACGAGGTTGTCGGACAGGCGGATGGTGCTTTCGGCCTCGAAGCCGGTGATGGTCGCATCGGCGGTGTTGAGGATGTTCTGCACCACGCCCGCGCCCGCATCGGCCACGTTCACTTCGCGTTGCATGTCCTTCACCTTGGTCACGTAGGCCGCGACGTTGAGAGTGAAGACACCGTCATAGGTCTGGAACTTGCCGCCGATCTCGAAGGTGTCGACCTGCTCTTCATCGAAGTTCAGGCTGTTCGTGAGCGCGAAGGCCGAGTTGAAGCCTGGAATGCTCGTGATGCGGAAATTGTAGCCGCCCGAACGGAAGCCGCGGCTCCACGAACCATAGACCTGGCTGTTCGCGAATTCGTACTGCAGGCCGAGCCGCGGCGAGAGGTTGCGGAACCTGACGCTGTCGGTGAAGCCATCGGTCTCGGTCGCGGGATCGAACGGCTGGGTGCCGGTCGGGCAGGTCTGCCCGACCACCGAGCAGGGCGCACGCGGGACGATGTAGGTGATCGCAGCGTCCTTGGTCTCCTGGTTCCAGCGGATGCCAGCGATCAGCGAAAGACTGTCGACGAATTCCCACTTGGCATTGGCGAAGACGCCGATCACTTCGTGATCTTGGCGGCCGCCGCCGAAGAAGATCGGCGGCTGAAGCGCCGGCGGAAGGTCGCGGCGCAGTTCTCGGTTCTCGTCATAGGCGAGCGTCTGGTCGAACCAGAACCCGCCCACGGTCAGGTCGACACGGTCGGTCGAGACCGCATAGCGCAGTTCGTTCGAATACTGCTCCTGTTCGGTCAGCGTGTTCGAATGGAACAGGAAGGCCGGTGTCGAATCGATGTCGCCGCGGGTGGCCGCCGAATAGTCACGATAACCGAAGATGTTGGTCAGCGTGCCCGGGCCGAGGTCCCAGTCGACGGTAAGCGAGCCGGTGTAGATCTCGGTGTCGTAGAAGCCGGGTTCGTCGATCGCGAAATCGAAGGTGTCGCGCTCGAAAAAGCCGCGGTTCTGGCCCGAGGGACCATCGCCGTTGCTGTCGAAATAATCGCCCTTGGCGAGAATCGTAAGGTCGCCCAGACGCGCTTCGAGAGCGCCGCGAATGATGTAGGTTTCCGCCTGGCCATGGTTCGAGCCGTCGAACAGGTTGGTGAAATAGCCCTCGTCGTTGTTGTAATAGGCGCCGACCTTGAACAGCAGCTTGTCCTCGATCAGCGGACCGGAGATGACGCCGCTCGCGGTGTAGTTCGCGCCGCCGCGGCCGCCATCTACCAGCGGGCCGTCGACCGCCGCACGGAACTTGCCCGAGAATTCCTCGGTCGGATTGCCGGTGTTGATCACCACCGCGCCGCCGGTCACGTTGCGGCCGAACAGCACACCCTGCGGGCCGCGCAGGATTTCCACGCTGTCGAGATCGAACAGGTCGAACACGACGCCGCCGTTGATGCCGAGATAGACCCCGTCAACGAACACGCCCACGGTCGGGTCGATCGACGGGATCGAGGAATTGATGCCGAGACCGCGGATCGAGAAGTTCGCGGTGCCGCGGCTGGTGCCGATCTGGTCGAGGCTGACGTTCGGAGCCTGGAACTGCAGGCCCTGGATGTCGCGGATCTTGTAGGCTTCGAGCGTGTCCTCGTTAAAGGCTGTAACGGCGAGCGGCACTTCCTGCACGTTCTCGACGTTCTGGGTCTTGGTCCCGGTGACGACGATCGCGTTCAGGCCTTCGAGCGTGCCCTGGCGGCGCTCGCTCGGCTGTTCGTCCTGGCCGGCGGCCTGATCCTCGGTGTCGACATCGGTATCCTGGGCCTGCGCGGCGAAGGGGGCGATGGCGCAGGAGCAAAGCAGCAGCGCAAGGCTGCGCCGCGAAGCGGTACGAAACGTCATGAAACAAGCTCTCCCATTTGGTAGGTCGCTCGCCATTAACGAGGCAACTCCAAATTGCAACTAAACCGCAACATGCTTTTTTTGCATCGCCTGATGCCCTGTTTCGGACAGGGATTCAGGACTTCTCGAGCTGTTCCTGCCGCCGGTCGCTCGCCGCTTCGAGCAGGCGAGCCTCGATCTCGGCGAGGCGTTCGGGCGCCGTGACCTTGCTGCCTATGAGATCGGTCACGTAGAACGTGTCCGCCGCGCTCTCGCCATAGGCGGTGATGTGCGCCGACTGAACGATCAGGTTCGCTTCGTAGAGCGCGTGGGCGAGCCGGTTTAGCAAGGCCGGGCGGTCGCGCGCGGTGACTTCGATCACGGTGAAGCGGTTGCTCGCGGAATTGTCGAAATCGACCCGCGGGGCGACGTGGAATGCCTTGGCGCGAGAATGGGCGAGCGGGCGCGCGGCGAGCTTGGGCACGAGGCTGCCGGTCCCAGCCAGCGCGTCGCGGATTCCCTTTTTGAGCCGTGCTATCTGTCCGTCTTCGCGAAATGGTCCGCCGTGCTGGTCCTGCACCAGGAAATTGTCGATCGCATAGCCCGATGCCGCGGTGTGGATGCGCGCGTCGATGATGTTCGCGCCGGACAGGTGGATGCCGCCCGCCATCCGGTAGAACAGGCCCGGATGGTCGGGCGCGATCACGCTGACGAGGGTCGCGCCGCGCTCCTCGTCGACTTCGCAATGGATCGACAGGCGATCCTCGATTGCCCTCGCTTCGGCATACTGGACGAGGTTGCGCGCGATGATGTCCTCGGGCTCGGCGATCCAGTAGGCATCGCCGAGCTTCGCGCCGACTTCGTCGACAAGCGTGGCCCTGTCGCCGAGCAGCGCGCGCACCGCGTCCTTCTTCACACCGACGCGCTGCTTGCGCCCCTTTTCCTTGTGGCCGAGCCGCAGGCGTTCGGCGGAGGCATCGTAGAGTTCGCCCAGGAGCTGCCCCTTCCAGCTGTTCCAGACGCCGGGGCCGACCGCGCGGATATCGACCGCGGTCAGGATCGCGAGATTGCGCAGACGGTCGAGATTGCGCACCTCGCCGACGAAATCCTCGATCGTCTTGGGGTCGGTCAAATCGCGCTTCTGCGCGGTCGAGCTCATCAGCAGGTGATGGAGGACCAGCCAAGCGACGAGGTCGGTCTCGCGCTCGTCCAGGCCCATGCGCGGGCACAGGTTCTGCGCGACTTCGGCGCCCAGCACCGAATGGTCCCCGCCGCGTCCCTTGGCGATGTCGTGCAGCAGCACCGCGACATAGAGCGCGCGGCGCGAGCCGACCTTGTGAATCTCGCGCGTGGCGCGGGGATGGTCGTTTTCGAGCAGGCCGCGCTCGATCTGACTGAGCAGTCCGATCGCGCGGATCGTGTGTTCGTCGACGGTGTAGTGGTGGTACATGTCGAACTGCATCTGTGCGTTGACCCGCCCAAAATCGGGCACGAAGCGGCCGAACACGCCCGCCTCGTTCATCCAGCGCAAGGCGGTTTCGGGATCGTTGCGGCCGGCCAGCAGGTCGAGGAAGAGCGCGTTGGCGCGTGTGTCGCTGCGCACCGAACCGTCGATATGCTTCGCGTCACGGTCGATCTGGCGCAGCGTCTGGGGGTGGATTTCCAGCCCCTCCGCCTCGGCGAGCTGGAAGATTTCGATCAGCCGCACCGGGTCATCCGCGAACCAGTCATCGCCCGGCGCACGGATGCGTCCGCCTTCGACCATGTAGCCCTTGAGCTTGCGCGGGCGTTGGGTCCAGCCGGCAAAGAAGCCGGAGCGCGTCGTCGTGCGCGCGAATTCGTCGTCGATATGGGCGAGAAAGATGCCGGTCAGCGTGCCGACCCGTTTCGCCTGCATGAAGTAATACTGCATGAATCGTTCGACCGCGCTCTTGCCCGGGCGCTCGGCGAAATTCATCGCGGCGGCGACCTCGCGCTGGAGATCGAAGGTCAGCCGGTCCTCCGCCCGCCCGGTGATGACATGCATGTGGCAGCGCACCGCGAGCAGGAAGCCTTCCGCGCGCCGGAAGCTGCGATATTCCGATCGCGTGAACAGCCCGACATCGACCAGTTGCGAGGCGGTTTCCACGCGGTGCATGTACTTGCCGATCCAGTAGAGCGTCTGCAGGTCGCGCAGCCCGCCCTTGCCGTCCTTCACATTGGGTTCGACGACATAGCGCGAATCGCCCATCCGCTTGTGACGCTGGCTGCGCTCGGCCAGCTTGCGGGTGAGGAAATCGCGCTCGCTTCCCTTCGCGACCTCCTTCCAGAACCGCTCGCGCAGCTCTTCGTAAAGCGCGCCGTCGCCCCAGACGAGCCGTCCTTCTAGCAGGGCCGTGCGGATGGTCAGGTCCTCGCGCGCATGGCGCATGGTGTCCGAGACGGTGCGGCTCGAATGGCCGACCTTGAGGCCGAGATCCCAGAGCAGGTAAAGCATCGCCTCGATCACCTGTTCGCACCAAGGCGCGCGGCGCGTAGGGGTGATGAAGGCGATGTCCACATCCGAATGGGGCGCCATTTCGGCCCGGCCGTAGCCTCCCACCGCAAGGATCGCGAGCCGTTCGCCGGAGGTGCGGTTCGCCGCCGGATAGACGTATCCGGTGACGTAATCGTGGATCACGCGCAGCAACTGGTCGATGAGAAAGGCATGGCCCGCAGCGCAATCGTGCCCGGCCGACGGTTTTTCTGCGAGGCGCCGGGCAAGTTCGGCGCGGGCCCGATCGAGCGCGCCGCGCAGCGCCTCGACCACCTGCGGGCGAGCCTCGCCGCCTTTCTCGTCGGCAAGCGCCGCGATCCGCTCGGCAAGCTCGCGGCGGTCGATGATGGCGCGCTGGCCGGGGACGCGCGGCGCGGTCACGGCGTCCCCGGCTGCTTGGCTGTGAAACGAGGTCGGGGCATAGCCCCTGATCTAGGCGGCGACCCGCTCGGCTGCAAACATCGTGCGCACGGTGCGCTTGTCGATCTTCTGCGTGCCGAGGCGGGGCAGGCTGTCGGCCGCGACCCAGATGTGCTCCTCGAGCGGAACCTTGAACGGAGCGATCCGGGTGAGCAGGAATTCGCGCAATTCGGCCGGGCTCACGGGATCGCGGCCTTCCTTGACGTTGAACACCGCCGCCGGGACTTCGCCGAAACGCTCGTCCGGGATGCCGAAGACCGAGCATTCCGCGATCGCGTCGTGTGCGTAGATCGCGTCCTCGACCTCGATGCAGGCAATATTCTCTCCGCCGCGGATGATGATGTCCTTCTTGCGGTCGACGATGAAGACATAGCCGTCCTCGTCGAGATAACCGAGATCACCGGTGCGGAAGAAACCGTTATCGGTGAAGGCTGCCTTCGTCGCTTCCTCATTCTTCCAGTAGCCCCGGAAATTGGCGACCGAGCGAATGCAGATCTCGCCGATCTCGCCCTGGGGCAATTCCTTGCCCGCTTCGTCGAGGATGCGAAGGTCCACCATCGGCACGCTTGCGCGGCCGGTCGAGCCGGGCTTGGCCAGATAGTTCTCGTTGAAATTGCCGCAGCCAACGCCGTTCGTCTCGGTGAGGCCGTAGCCCAGGAGCGGGAAGCCGCCGGGGAAGGCTTCCTTGATGCGCGTGACATGTTCGACCGGGCGCGGCGCACCGCCTGCGGCGAAGCTCTTGCACGCGGACAGGTCGAATTTCTCGCGGTCGGGATGGTTCGCGATCTCGTAGCTCATAAGCGGGACGCCGACGAAATAGGTCACCTTTTCCTCGGCCATCAGGCGCAGTGCCTCGCCCGCGTCCCATTTCGGCATCAGCACGAGCTTCCTCGCGATGGCGTAGGACTGGAGGAACAGCGGCACTTCGCCGGTGACGTGGAACAGCGGCACGGCGACGAGCGCGCAGGGGTGATCGGTCATCTGTTCGCCCTGGCTTTCGAGCAGGACCTTGGCCATCGCGGACTGGCTGACATAGCTCATCGCGCCGTGGACCACCCCGCGATGGTCGGACCACGCGCCCTTCGACTGGCCGGTCGAACCCGATGTGTAGAGGATGGTGGCGAGATCGTCCGGGCCGATCTGGCCGAGCATCGCCATCGCGACAGGGGTCTCGCCCTCGGCGGGGGCCTTCCACACGTTCGCAAGGCCTTCGGACGGCGCATTGCCGTGGTCGAACAGGACGATCTTCGCGGGGTGATCGGTCCCTTCGAGCCGCTTGGCGCGGGCTTCGTCGGCGAGCACCAGCGAGCATTCGGCGAGGCGAATGCCATAGGCGAGTTCGTCGCCCGACCAGAAGCCGTTCAACAGCGTCGCGCAGCCGCCCGCCATGATCGTGCCCATGTAGGCGATGATCCAGTTCGCCGAATTGCGCGCGGCGATACCGACCCGCTCGCCCTTTGCGATGCCGTGATCGCGCACGAGGCTTTCGGCAACGCAGGTCGCCGCCGCCCAGCTCTGGCCGAAGGTGAGCCGCACATCGCCATCGACGAGGAAGGGCACGTCTTTGTGTTCATTGCAGAAATGCGCGAAATAATGCGCCAGGCTCGGCGGTGCGCCGGCGAAGGCGGGCATGGTGACCCCGTCGCGCTCGAACGGCACGGTGGCGAAGGGCTGGCCGTCCTTGGTCAGCTCGGTGATGATTGCCTCGAGCGCATTGTCCAGCTGTGTGGGCATGTGCGAAAACCTCTCCTCTCGATCCCAGTCTCTTGCCGGCCACCCATGCGGGGAGCGGGGCGCCGGCGCATCCCATGAGCACATGGTGCATTCGCCCCACGTGGCCCGGACGGGCTCTTCCATGGGACAACGCGCTGTGCCAAAGAGCCGCAGCGGGCGCGAGGCGCCCGGTGCGGCATAACATCTATTAAGAGGTTCCCTTGGTGCTGTCGATACTTGCCGCAAGCGGCGCAGCCGATCCGATCTACTGGTCCGATCTCGGCCTCATGCCCGGCATCCCGATCGGCCCCTTCACGCTGCGCTTCTATTCGCTGGCCTATCTGATCGGCGTGATCTTCGCTTACTGGCACCTGTCGAAGATGATCAGGCAGCCAGGCGCGCCGATGGCGCAGCGCCACGCGGACGACCTGTTCTTCTACTGCACGCTGGGCGTCATCATCGGCGGCAGGCTCGGCTATGCGGCGTTTTACACCGGGGGCGATACCGGCATCCCGTCCGCCTTCACCGATTTCTCGGGCGAGGGATTCGTCAGCTGGAAGCTGCTGCGGCTGTGGGACGGGGGCATGTCCTTCCACGGCGGCCTCGTCGGCGTCCTTGTAGCGATCGGTTTCGTGTCGTGGCGCGGCAAGCTCGATTTCCTGCGCGTGTGCGACTACATCGCGGTCAATGTGCCGATGGGCATGATGCTGGGCCGCCTCGCCAATTTCGTGAACGGCGAGCTATGGGGCCGCGAGACCGACGTCGCCTGGGGGATGATTTTCCCAGGCGCTGGCGAAGTGGCCCGCCATCCCAGCCAGCTCTACCAGGCCGGGCTCGAGGGGCTCCTGCTGCTCGTCGTGCTGCTCGCGCTGTTCTGGAAGACGCGTGCGCGCTATCGCCGCGGGCTGCTGGTGGGCATTTTCACGCTGGGCATCGGGATCGCCCGCTTCGTTAACGAATTCTTCCGCGAACCCGACCCACAACTGGCGCTGCTGGCGCGCGAAACCGGACTGTCGATGGGGCAATGGCTGACGATACCGCTGATCGTGATTGGATTGATTGTCACGTTTTACGCCGTGACGAGGAAGCCGGTGGGAACCGGCAAGGCCAAGGATCCCCAGGCCGCCTGAACGAAAGGGAGTGGCGCCCGCGGGGCCTGCTGCTGATCGAGCCTGACGGGAGCGAGACGCTCGCCGGGGACGAGGCGGCGCGGCGCGAGGCGCAAGCGCGAAAGCGTGCCGAAGCGGCCGAGCGCAGGGAGGCGGAGGAACAGGCCCGCACCCGTGTGGCAGCCGAGGCGAAGGCACGCAAGCAGGCCGAGGAGGAAGTTCGCCGACGGGCCGAGGCCGAGGCGAAGGACCGGGCCGAAGCAGCCGAACGCGCGCGCCTCGAGGCTGAGGCGAGACGGCGCGCGCAAGTCGAGCGCAAGGCGAGGGAAGAAGCCGAGGCAAAGGCTCGCGCGGAAGCGGAGGAGCGCGCGCGAAAGCTTGCCGAGGAGAAGGCTCGCCGGGAGGCGGAGGAGAAGGCTCTCCGGGAGGCGGAGGAGAAGGCCCAGCGGGAGGCTGAGGAGAAGGCTCTCCGGGAGGCGGAGGAGAAAGCCCGCCGCGAGGCCGAGGAAAAGGCCCGCCGGGAGGCGGAGGAGAAAGCCCGCCGCGAGGCGGAGGAGAAGGCCCGGCGGGAGGCTGAGGAGAAGGCTCTCCGGGAGGCGGAGGAGAAAGCCCGCCGCGAGGCCGAGGAAAAGGCCCGCCGGGAGGCGGAGGAGAAAGCCCGCCGCGAGGCCGAGGCCAAGGCCCGCAAGGAGGCCGAGGAAAAGGCTCGCAAGGAAGCCGAAGAAAAAGCGCGCAGGGACGCCGAGGAAAGCGCGCGCAGGGCTGAGGAAGAGGAAAAGGCCCGCCTGCTTGCAGCGCAGGACGCCGCAAAGGATCTCGGCAAGACCTTCCGCCGGCTCATTCGCGAATCCGGGCCGATCAGCCTCGCGCAATACATGGGCGAGAGCAATGCGCGCTATTATGCCAGCCGCGACCCGCTCGGCGAGGATGCGGACTTCATCACCGCGCCCGAAATCAGCCAGATGTTCGGCGAACTCATCGGTCTGTGGCTCGCCGATGTCTGGGTCAAGATGGGCACCAAGAGGCAGCCCCATTATGTCGAGCTCGGCCCCGGCAGGGGCACTCTGGCGACCGACGCGCTGCGGGCAGCGAGGCGCTATGGGCTCGAACCGGAAATTCATTTCGTCGAGGGCAGTCCCGCCCTGCGCAGGATCCAGCGCGAGGCCTTCCCGGGCTGCACGCATCATGACGATCTTTCGACCCTGCCCGAGGATTGCCCGCTGCTGATCGTCGCCAACGAATTCTTCGACGCACTGCCGATCCACCAGCTCGTCCGCTCGGCGCAGGGCTGGCACGAACGCATGGTCGGGCTCGAAGGCGACGATCTCGTCTTCGTCGCCGGGGACAAACCGATGGACGCCGTCGTCCCGCCGAGCTGGGCTACCGCCGCGCAGGGAACGATGATCGAAACCAGCCCGGCCGCCGTGACCGTCATGGGCGAAATCGCGACCCGGCTGAAGGAACAGGGCGGCGCGGCGCTTGTCATCGATTACGGCGCGAAGGAGCTGCGCGCAGGCTCGACCCTGCAGGCGATCCGGGCGCATGAAAAGGTCGACGTGCTCAGCTCTCCGGGCGAGGCGGACCTCACCGCCCATGTCGATTTCGAACTGCTGCAGATGGTCGCCTCAAAGCATGGGGCCGATGTGATGGGTCTTCAGACACAGGGCGAATGGCTTCGCCAGCTCGGCATCGACACGCGGTTGGAGGCGCTGCAGCGCAAGAACCCGGCCGAGGCCGAAGTGCTCGCGCGGCAGCATGCCCGGCTGACCGCCGATGATCAGATGGGGCTGCTGTTCAAGGTCATGGGGGTGTGCGGGCGGCGCTGGCCGTTCGGGGCGGGCTTCGACTGAGGCGGCCGCTTCGTGCTATGGCCCCGCCCGTGATTCTTCGCTTCGTCCTTTTCGCCTTCGTGCTGGCCGCCCCGGCGAGCGCCGCCGACCCCATTGCCGGGCGGTGGGTGACCGAAGAAGGCGACGCGATCATCGAGGTCGGCGCGTGCGGCAAGTCCACCTGCGGCCGGATCGCGCGGTTTCTCGTCCCGCCGCCCGATGGGCTCAACCAGCGCGACATCAACAATCCCGATCCCCAGCTGCGCCGGCGAAAGCTGCTCGGCCTGCCGGTGCTATATGGCTTCGACGAGGAGGCGGACCTCTGGCGCGGGCGGATCTATGATCCGAAAAGTGGCAAGAGCTATCGCTCGGTCATCCGCCGCACGGGGATTGACCGGCTCGAAGTGAAGGGCTGCGTCGCTTTCATCTGCCAGACGCAGGTCTGGAAGCGCGCGCGCTAGAGGCCGATCTCCCGCGCCAGCCAGCGTGCGGCTTCGGCGGGGCTGACCTTTTCCTCGTCCTTGCGATCGACCATGTAATTGGCGCGGCGCATCGCCTCGACATCGATCGCGCCGATGAGCGGTTCCAGCGCCGCCTTGAGCCGGTCGTCGCCGGCAACGCGGGGGGAGAGCATCAGCATCGCGTCATAGGAAGGCAGCGCCTCCTTCGGGTCTTCGAGCACGACGAGATCATAGGCCGCGATCCGCCCGTCCGAGGTATAGGCACTGATCGCGTCGGCCTCGCCCGAGACGAGCGCATTGTACATGAAGGTGGGCGAGAAATTGCGGGTTTCGCCAAAGCGCATGCCATAGGCCTCGCGCACCGCGACCCATTCGGGCCGCTCGAAGAATTCGGGATCGCCGCCCACTGTCAGGCGCGGCGCGACCGGGGCGAGATCGGCCAGCGTTTCGACGCCAAGTTCCTCCGCCCGGTCGCGGCGCATGGCGAAGGCATAGGCGTTCTCGAACCCGAGCCGGCCCAGCACGAGCACGCCGTTCGTTTCCATGTCCCACGTCTTGATCTGCTCGTACATTGCATCGCGCGGCGCGCTGTCGGTGCGTTTCATCTCGTTGGTCCAGATCGTGCCGGTGTAATCGATCGAGATGTCGATGTCGGAACTCGCGAGCGCGCTATGGACGACCGCCGAACCCAGTCCGTCGCGATATTCGACGCTGTATCCCGCTTTTTCGAGCTGTGCGCCGACCAGCTTGGAGAGAATATATTGCTCGGAAAACTGCTTGGCCGCGATCACGACCGTGTCCTCGTCGTCGCCCGCGTTCTGGTATGCCAGCGCGCCCGCCACCCCCAGCGCCACCGCGACAAGGCCGCTCGCCCACATCCAGCGCCGCCGGGTCGCGAGGCCCGTCTCGATCAGGCCGAGCAGGCTGTCGGCGACCAGCGCCAGCCCCGCGCTCGCGACGCACCCGGCAAGGACCAGCGCCCAGTTCTGGGTCTGCAGGCCCGCAAAGATCGGATCGCCGAGGCTCGGCTGGCCGATCGTCGTCGAAAGCGTTGCGGCGCCTATCGTCCACACGCTTGCGGTGCGGATGCCGGCCATGATGAAGGGCGCTGACAGCGGCGCTTCGACCAGCGCCAGCTTCTGCCACGAAGTCATGCCGACGCCATCCGCTGCCTCGAGCACGCCGGGGTCGAGATTGGCCTGCGCGGTGACGGCGTTCCTCAGGATCGGCAGCAGGGCGTAAAGCGCGAGCGCAAGCAGGGCCGGCAGAAAGCCCAGCGTCGGTAGGTCCTCCCCGAACACGGCGCGCAAGGAGAGCAGGATCGGGAAGAACAGCGCCAGCAGCGCCAGCGCCGGGATGGTCTGGACGAGGCTTGCGAAACCCAGCGCGATTCGCGCCACCGCGCGCGACCGGCTCGCCCAGACCGCGAGCGGCAGCGCGACCGCTATGCCGAGCCCGATCGCGGAGGCCGCGAGCACGACATGGGCTGCGAGCTTGTCGCCGAGGCCGAGCAGGATGCCCCCGAACCCGTCCACTATCCGCGCTCCATCCGGGCAAGCTTTTCCGCCTGTTCGCGCGGGACCGCGACGAGGCCCTGCGCGATCTCTCCGCCCTCCCCGGCAAGCAGCGCGTGCGGGCTCTCGTCGGCAACGATCCGGCCTGCATCCATCACCAGCACGCGGTCCGACAGGAGGAGCGCCTCGGCCATGTCATGCGTGACCATGACCGTGGTGAGGCCGAGCCTGTCGTGCAGGCCCCGAACCGTATCGCCCAGCGCATCGCGGGTGATCGGATCGAGCGCTCCGAACGGTTCGTCCATCAGCAGCAATTCCGGATCGCCGGCCAGCGCCCGTGCCACGCCGACCCGCTGACGCTGGCCGCCCGAAAGTTCGTCGGGCATGCGCTCGGCCATGTCGGCATCGAGTTCGACCAGACCGAGCAATTCGGCGATCCGCTGTTCGGACAGGCTTTCCCCGGCAAGGCGCGGGCCGATCGCGATGTTCTCGCCTACCCGCATGTGCGGAAAAAGGCCGATGCCCTGGAAGACATAGCCGATCCGGCGGCGCAGGGTGGCGGGCTTCGCCTCGGCGACATCCTCGCCGGCGAACAGGACCCGGCCCGCGCTCGGTTCGACCAGCGTGTTGACCGTCTTGAGCAGGGTCGACTTGCCCGAACCCGATGCGCCCACCAGGGCGACGAAGCTGCCCGCCGCGACCTCGAGGCTGACCCCGCCGACCGCGACGACTTCGCCCGCATCGCCATAGCGGCGCTCGACACGCTCGAAAGTCAGCAGCGCGTCGCCGCGCCGGGAGGGTGTTTCTTGCATGCGCGTGAACCTAGCCCGCGCTCTCGTCGTCGGCGTCTTCGTCGCTCGCGGCCGTCTCGGGCGGGAGATAACTCACGCGGCGCAGCTGGATCGCCCGACCGTCGGCATCGCGCGCGCGCATCGTCCCGTCATCCTCCAGACCCAGCGTCTCCCAGCATGCCCCGGGCCGGTCCTGCGTCGCCGGAGTGAAGCACAGCAGCCCGTCCTCGCTGCGTCGCCATTTCCCCTCCTGGAGGAATTCACCGTTGCGATAGTCGCGATAGGTGCCGTCGGCATCGAACTGGGTGGTGTAGACCGATCCGTCCCTGCCGATCGTCAGCCAGCCCGTCTCGGCCATGGCGAGGCGTTCGGGGGATTTTTCCTCGGCCTCCGGTTCGCTCGGGGTTTCGGCGCTCTCCCCGCTGCCCGTTGCGGTCGCGGCAGGAGAGAGCACCTCGGCGCCATCGCAGGCGGCAAGGAGAAGCGGGGCGAGCCACAGAAGACGTCTAGGACGTAACACGCGCACGAGCCTAGAGCCGAAGCGCGCTCGCGCCAAGTCCGCGCCGGGCTTTAGCGTGCGATCTGTTCGAGCGGGACGGCGATCCGCGCGCGCAGCCCCTCTGGCCGCCATTCCTGCGTCATCGTCCCGCCGAGCTGGCGCTCGACCGCCATCTTCATTAACCGCGAGCCGAAGCCTTCGTCCGCCGGCGGGCGGGTTTCGGGCCCGCCGCTTTCGGCCCATTCGATCACGACGCGGTCGTCTTCTGTCTTGAGATGGATCGTCACCCGCCCGCTTTCGCTGCCGAGCGCTCCGTATTTGGCCGAATTCGTCGCCAGTTCGTGAAAGGCGAGCGCGAGCGGGGTCGCCGCACGGCGGCCGGGTTCGATCGTCTCGCCGTTGATGATCACCGCATCCGAACCCGGAACGCCATAGGGCGCCATCAGGACGCGCAGCAGCTCGGCAAGGTCGCTTGCCCGGCTCTCGCCCAGCTGCAGCGCGTAATCATGTGCCCGCGACAGCGCGTGGATGTGGGCGGTCAGCACATCGGCGAATTCGCGATGCGTCGCAGCCCCGCGCGCGTGAAGCGAGATCAGTCCGACGATCACCGAGAAAATGTTCTTGATCCGGTGCGCAAGCTCCCCTGCGAGCAATTCGCGCTCCTCGGAAATGCGGTGCGTGTCGTCGATATCGGTGATCGTCCCGAACCATCGCGCACTTGCCGGGTCGCTCGAGGAGGGCACCGCGCGGCTCAGCACCCAGCGATAGCTTCCGTCGGCCACGCGCAGACGCCATTCGTCCTCGAACAGCGCGGCGCTTTCCATCGCCTCGCGCAATTTCCTCAGGCTGGATTCGTAATCCTCCGGGTGGATCACCGCACGCCAGTCCTCGACATTTAGCGGGGCGGGGTTGCCGGTGACCTCGCTGAAACGCGCGTTGAAATAGTCGAACTGCATGCCGGGCGAAGAGGACCAGGCGATATCGGGGACCGAATCGAGCACGAATTGCAGCCGGTCGGCGCTGGCCTGGATCTCCGCCACGTTGCGGCGCGCCTGGCGGTGGGTCTCGACCCGCCGCTTGACCGCCGCAGCGAGCACGAGGAGCCCCTCGCGCTGCATTTCGGTGAGCCCGCCGGGCCGCGGCTCGCTGTCGGTCACGCACAGCGCGCCGAGCGGGGCGCCCTCGGCCGAGACCAGCGGCACGCCGGCATAGAACCTGAGATGCCGTTCGCCCGCCACTGCGTCGAAGTCGGCAAAGCGTTCGTCTCCGCTCGCATCGGGCACTTCGAGGATGTCGCCGCCTTCCATCGTGTACGCGCAGATGCTGGTAGAGCGCGGTGTGTGGTCGGTGTCCCATCCGGTGCGGGCGACGAAATATTGCCGTTCGGCCTCGACGATGCTGACCGCGGCCTGTCCGGTGCCGCAAAGATGCGCGGCGAAACGGGAAAGGCGCGCGAGTTCGGGATCGCCGTCGAGCGTGTCGAATTCGAAGCTCGCAAGGACGACGAGCCGCTGATCCTCGCTGCAATAATCGCGCGCGGGCGGTGTGCCGTTCGGCCAGGGGGAAGGCTCGGGATGGGTCAGCTGCTTATCCTTCGCGGCAGGACGCCTCGAATGGCTGCCATACAACAAGCCCGCCGCCCGTCAAAACAAGCGCGCTGCGTCCACAAGCCCCCTGCCAGCGGCGCTTCGCAGCGCCGCGGTTTGCCTTTCCCCGGCGCGTTGCTATGCGCCGTGGGAGAGGAAGGAACAGCGCTGCGAGGCGCACCTTCGAGAGACACCTGAGGATTTTCATGCGAGCCACCCCCGAATTCGATTTCCAGCTCGGCGAAGCGGCCGAGATGATCCGCGACACGACCGCGCGTTTCGCCGATGAACAGATCGCGCCGCTGGCCGAACGCACCGACCGCGAGGACCGCTTCCCGCGCGAATTGTGGCAGCCCATGGGCGAGCTTGGCTTCCACGGCATCACCGTCGAGGAGGAATGGGGCGGGCTCGGGCTCGGCTATCTCGAACACGTCATCGCGGTCGAGGAAGTGAGCCGGGCGAGCGCCAGCGTCGGCCTGTCCTACGGCGCCCATTCCAACCTGTGCCTCAACCAGATTCGCCGCTGGGGCAATGACGAACAGAAGGCGAAATACCTGCCCGGCCTCATTTCGGGCGAGCATGTCGGCAGCCTTGCCATGTCGGAGGCGGGCGCGGGGTCGGACGTCGTTTCGATGAAGCTGAAGGCCGAGGCGGTTCAGGGCGGATACGTCCTGAACGGCACCAAGTTCTGGATCACCAACGCGCCCGAGGCCGACACGCTGGTCGTCTATGCCAAGACCGACAGCGAAGCGGGATCGCGCGGCATCACCGCCTTCCTGATCGAAAAGGGCGACGAAGGCTTTTCGATCGGCCAGAAGATCGAAAAGGTCGGCATGAAGGGCTCACCCACCGCGGAATTGGTGTTCGACGATTGCCACGTGCCCGAAGACCGCGTGATGGGCCCGGTCAATGGCGGCGTCGGCGTGCTGATGAGCGGTCTCGATTACGAGCGCGTCGTACTCGCCGGGTTGCAACTGGGCATCATGCAGGCGTGCCTCGACACGGTCATTCCCTACCTTCGCGAGAGGAAGCAGTTCGGAAAGCCCATCGGATCTTTCCAGATCATGCAGGCCAAGGTCGCCGACATGTATGTCGCGCTGCAATCGGCGCGCGCCTACACCTATGCCGTGGCGAAGGCCTGCGATGCCGACCGCACCACCCGTTTCGATGCGGCGGGCGCGATCCTGCTCGCGAGCGAAAACGCCTTCCGTGTCGCGGCGGAAAGCGTGCAGGCGCTGGGCGGGGCGGGTTACACCACCGACTGGCCGGTCGAACGCTACATGAGGGACGCGAAGCTGCTCGACATCGGCGCGGGGACCAACGAGATCCGCCGCATGCTGATCGGGCGCGAACTGATCGGTGCTGCGCATTGAGCGAAACCCTTCTCGCCGTCCTCCAGTATTATGGTGCCGGCGCGGGGCTCGTCGCCGCCTTCATCGTCTCGCTCAATCTCGGCACGCGGCCCACGGGCTGGGGTTTCGTGATCTTCGTCACCTCCTCGATCGCGCTGATCGCCTGGGGCTTCATGAACGAGGAGGGGCAGGGGATCGGCTGGCAGAACATTGGCCTCCTCGCGATCAACCTCGTCGGGGTCTATCGCTATCTCTTCGCCGCAGGCGATGACGACAAGGAACCGGAAGAAACGACCGCATGACCGCACCCGTCCTGACCTCGAAACTCGACCGCGAAGCGCCCGATGCGAAGGCGCGCTTCGAGCATAATAGGGCGCTCGCCGAGGAATTGCGCGCGCGGGTCGCCGAGGCCGCGCTCGGCGGGCCGGAGCGCAGCCGCGAGCGCCATGTCGGGCGGGGCAAGCTGCTCCCCCGCGAGCGCGTCGAACGGCTGCTCGATCCCGGCTCGCCCTTTCTCGAGATCGGACAATTGGCCGCGAACGGCATGTATGAAGGCGACGTCAGCGCTGCCTCGATCATCTGCGGCATCGGACGCGTGTCGGGGCGGCAGTGCATGATCGTCTGCAACGATGCGACCGTTAAGGGCGGCACCTATTACCCGATGACGGTCAAGAAGCACCTGCGCGCGCAGGAGATCGCGCAGGACAATCGACTGCCCTGCATCTATCTGGTGGACTCCGGCGGGGCGAACCTGCCGCATCAGGCCGAGGTGTTTCCGGATCGCGATCACTTTGGGCGGATTTTCTTCAATCAGGCGAACATGAGCGCACTCGGCATCCCGCAGATCGCCTGCGTCATGGGTAGCTGCACTGCCGGGGGCGCCTATGTCCCGGCGATGAGCGACGAGACGGTGATCGTGCGCAATCAGGGCACGATCTTCCTCGCCGGGCCACCGCTGGTGAAGGCCGCAACGGGCGAGGAAATCAGCGCCGAGGACCTTGGCGGGGGCGATCTCCACGCCAAGAAATCGGGCGTTGTCGATCACCTTGCCGAGAATGACGAGCATGCGCTCACCATCGTGCGCGACATCGTCAGCCATCTCGGCGCGAACACCGCAGCGGCGAGCGACGTGGCCCTCAAGGACCCGCGCCCGCCCAAGTTCGACGCCGAGGATCTCTACGCTCTCGTCCCCGACGACGTGCGCGCGCCCTATGATGTGCACGAGGTCATCGCCCGGCTGGTCGACGGCAGCGAATTCCACGAATTCAAGCAGCATTATGGCGCGACGCTGGTCTGCGGCTTTGCCCACATCTGGGGGATGCCGGTCGCGATCCTTGCCAACAATGGCGTGCTGTTCTCCGAAAGCGCGCAGAAGGGCGCGCATTTCATCGAGCTCGCCTGCCAGCGCCGCATTCCGCTGCTGTTCCTCCAGAACATCTCGGGCTTCATGGTCGGCGGCAAATACGAGGCGGAGGGCATCGCCAAGCATGGCGCGAAGCTCGTCACTGCGGTCGCCACCGCCACCGTGCCCAAGGTCACCGTCGTGATCGGCGGAAGCTTTGGTGCGGGCAATTACGGCATGTGCGGGCGGGCCTATTCCCCGCGCTTCCTGTTCACCTGGCCGAATGCGCGCATCAGCGTGATGGGCGGGGAACAGGCCGCGTCCGTCCTCGCCACCGTCCACCGCGACGCGGACAAGTGGGACGAACGCGAAGCCGAGGCGTTCAAGGCGCCGATCCGCCAGAAATACGAGGACGAGGGCAACCCCTACTACGCCACCGCCCGCCTGTGGGACGACGGCGTTGTGGACCCCGTGCAGACCCGCGACGTGCTTGGCCTTGCATTTGCCGCCTGCCTCGAAGCGCCGATCCCTGAACGCCCGCAATTCGGCGTTTTCCGCATGTAGCCCGGCCCGCTTTTTCCCGCTTGCCCTTGCCCCTTGGCAAGGGCAGGAAGCGGCAAGCGGGAAGGACGCTCGATGCAGTGGAGCGGCGTAAAGGGCGTGGTCGAAATCCGGTCGGAGCGTGACCTCAGCAAGCGCATCGGGGAGCTGGACCCCGCCACCAGTCCTTTCGGCGTGCTGTCGCGCGGCGGGAGGCATTTCATCCAGGTCGCGGCCGAGGGCGGCGGCTTCGTCATCGAGAAGCGCGAGGGCGGCGAGGACAGCCATGTCCACGCCCGGCGCACCGGCGGCCGCCCGTCGCCGAAACCGCCGAGACCCGGTTTCTTCAAGCGCCTGCTGGGCGGGGGCCGAGGCAAGCGCGATGCCGACACCTTCACTCTTGGCGAGGTCGAGGCGGTCCTGTTGGCCTGGTACGAAGACCGCCCGGATCCCGATTTCCTCCGCTGGGATTCCGGCCCCTCCTGAAACCCCGACGCTTTCCCTTGCGTAACTTACCCAGGTTAGGCCAAAAGAACCGCTCTGGGAGGGATCTTTGCTGCATCAACCGGTCGAGGCGGGGCACATGCCGCGCAAGCCCACGCTGCTTTCACGCATCGTGCGCCGCATCATCATCTGGATCTATGCCTGGAAAGGCTGGAAGATCGAGGGATCGCTGCCGAAGCATCTCAAGAAATACGTGATCGCGGGTGCGCCGCACACGTCGAACTGGGATTTCGTCTTCTTCGCCGGGGCGACGCACAAGGAAAACATCCTCCCGAACTTCATGGGGAAGCACACCCTGTTCACCGGCGTGATGCGCAATTTCATGCTCGACATGGGAGGCATCCCGGTCGATCGCACGAAAAAGGCGAACGCGACCCAGCAGGTGGCCGAGGAATTCGCCCGCCGCGAGGAACTCGCGCTGGTGATCGCCTGCGAAGGCACGCGCAAGACCGACGGGCGCTGGAGGTCGGGCTTCTACCATATCGCGCAGGCCTCCGGCGTGCCGATCGTGCCCGCTTATGCCGATAACGAGAACATGGTGATCGGCTTTGGCCCGCCGCTGGTCCCGACCGGCAATTACGGCGAGGACCTTCTGAAGCTGGCCGAGTGGTTTCGTTCGAAGCTGCCTGATTACGAAAGATTCAAGGTGCTCGAGGCGCAGGCCCGGGCGATCATCGAGGGACGCAACGATGTTTGAGGCATTGCTGGTCAATGCAGCCCTGCTGCTGGCGCTGGTGCTGGTGCAATGGGCGATTTCGGTGAAGATCGACGACGTGTCGTTCATCGACGCGTTCTGGGGCGCGGGGATGGGCGTGCTGGCAATCGCGAGCTGGCTCCAGCTGGGCGAACCGGGCGCGCTCGCCACGCTGCTGATGGTGATGACCGGGGCGTGGGGCTTTCGCCTCGGCGGATACCTGTTCCTGCGCTGGCGCCGCGAAGGCGAAGACAAGCGCTACAAGAAGATACTCAAGAAGGACCGCGAGAAAGGCAATTTCGCGATCGCTGCGCTGACCAAAGTGTGGCTGATGCAGGCGGTGCTGCTGTTCATGGTGTCGAGCCCGGCGCAGGTCGGCATCCTCGCGAGCGCGCCTGCCGCGCCGCTCACCTGGCTCACCTGGCTGGGCGTTGCGATCTACCTTGTCGGCATTTTCTTCGAATGGGTCGGCGACTGGCAGTTGACGCGGTTCAAGGCGGACCCGGCGAACGAAGGACAGGTGCTCGACAGCGGGTTGTGGCGCTACACTCGCCATCCCAACTATTTCGGGGATTTTGCGGCGTGGTGGGGGATCTGGCTGGTCTGCGCGAGCGTCGGCTGGGGCTATGCGGCAGCGACCGTGATCGGGCCGCTCTTTCTCAGCTTCACGCTGACGAAATGGTCGGGCGTCACCCTGCTCGAAAAGGGCATGGACCGTTCGAAAGGCGACAAATACGCCGATTACAAGCGCCGGACCTCGGCCTTCTTCCCCCTGCCGCCCAAATCGGCAGGGGAGGCGCGGGCTAGCGGTTGACCGGCGCTTTTGCCGATCGCTGCGACGCGCAAAATTTACCGCCCTGCCTTTAAGCTGCCGCTTGCCTGACCTATGTCGGGAAAAGTTCATCGAAGGCGCGAGGCGATAATGGCACTCTCACCGCAAGACCGCGAGGCGGAACGGCATCGGATTGCGCGCATGGTGCTTGATCTCGTCAAGCAGCGCGGGACCGAGATTCCCTATCAGACCGCGGTCGCCGAAAGCGGCCTGACCCGCGCCCGCTTCGAACAATTGTTCGAGGATTACGACGATCTGTTCGATGCGATCGCGCAGATCTGGCTGCGCCGACATATCGAAGTGATGGAGGAGGTGCTGGGCGCCGACCTTCCCCCTCCGCGCAAGATGTACGAATTCTTCCGGCGCCGCTTCGTCATCAGCCGCGAGCGCTTCCGCGACGACCCCGAATATTTCACCATCGTTTGCGAGATGGGCGCGGCCAATTTCGAAAAGGTCCGCTCCTATGTCGACCTTGCCGACCATTACCTGTGCGAGCTGATCGTCCAGGCGCAGGCGGATGGCTATTTCGCGGGGCTTTCGATCGATGAGGCGCTGTCGCT